>JAYZGM010000141.1:0-8722 GCA_036336225.1 Acidobacteriota bacterium
TGATCAAGACAGACAAGGGTTGGAAGCGAGCCGTGTCAGACGGGCGTAATGACAACTGTGGAAAACATGTGGATGTTGTGTGCACCCGATGTGGACGCACCGTGGACGTTCATTTTTTTCTCTCGGTGTACATAGCGTCGCGAAGGGGTCTGGAGCTGTGTGGATTCGTCTTCGCGTGTTCCTTCGCTTGATTCGTGTCCGCAGCCGACTACAATTCTGATCTTTAATCGCGTTACCACGGCTTGCGCATCACGACCCTTGTGGCTTGACGAGCGACAATCACGTGACCTGCCATCGTTTCGAACGAATCGTCAACGGACGTGTCTACGTCATCGAGGTGACCGTGGTCGATCCGGGCCGCTGGCGTGCCTTTCTTACCAGCGGGACGGGGGGGCCAACCGCGATGATGCCGTTCTATGGCGAAACCCCTGAGGACGCGGCTCAGCAACTCACCGATTGGTTAACGCTCGCCCACAAATCGGCGGCACTTCCGGTATAGTACTCGCTCAGACGCCTGCCATCGTGTAGGCACATACCACTGCTCATGAGGCGGCGCCTTCAGCCGGTCGGCCTTCCGCTTATTCTCGTGGTGTTGCTGACCTCAGTCGCCGAGGTTGACGCCACCGAGCTCCCACGAGTTCATCTGATCACGACCGGTGGCACGATATCCAATCACCCGGGCGGCCGTCTGTCGCCCGATCAGCTCATCCGACTCGTCCCTGACCTTCACCAGCTCGTTGAGGCAGAGACCGAAGAGTTCACCAACATCTCCAGTAGCGCGCTGACACTCGACCAGTGGCTCCGTCTGTCGCGTCGCATCAACCAGGTCCTCAGAGAAGACCCGACGTTGGCGGGAGTGGTGGTCACGAGCGGCACCGACACGCTGGAAGAGCTTGCCTTCTTCCTGCATCTCACTATCCGACACGAGCGACCTGTCGTCCTCGTCGGGTCAATGCGTCGACCCGAAGCCCTCGGGTATGACGGCGCCGCAAACCTTCGCCAGGCATTCCAGGTGGCCGCGAGTCAGCATTCGGTGGGTCGCGGTGTATTGGTTGTGCTCAATGATGCGGTCAATTCCGCCCGAGAGGTCACCAAGACTGACGCCTCGAGTCTGCAGACATTCAACACGCGTGGCTATGGCACACTGGGTGTCGTCGGCCCCGATGGGCCAGTCTACTACCGAAATATCGAGCGCCGACACACCGCGAGCAGCGAATTCGGCCTCCAAAACGTGCGGCGTCTACCACGAGTGGACATTGTGATGGCGTACCAAGGGGCATCCGGCGACCTCATCCGAGCCGCCGTCGACCGAGGCGCTGACGGCATCGTCGTGGCGGGGGCGGGCGCGGGCGCGACGAATCGTCAGCAACGCGACGCCATTTCATCTGCGTTTGGGAGAGGTGTCTTTGTCGTTATGACAACCCGGACGGGCAGCGGACGGATAGCCTCACCGCGCTCCTCGAACCGAGATGCGCTCGGGGGCGACGAACTCAGACGGCTCCGAGTCGCCGGAGAAGACCTCGCACCGGTCAAAGCACGCATCCTTTTGATGCTGGCCTTGACCGTAACCAACAATGTCAACGACGTTCAGCGGATGTTCGCGGAGTACTAGTCAACCCCGGCAGCCATGGGAAAGCGGGCCAGCCGTCGCTCGCAAACTCGCACAAATGAAGGATGGTGGACCAGACGGGGGTCGAACCCGTGACCTCGTGAATGCCATTCACGCGCGCTCCCAACTGCGCCACTGGCCCATCCACTTCGTATTGTACGGTGCGACACGCCCCACAATCAATCATCACCCTGAGGAGGCGGGCGCCCAAACACCCGTCGATAATCCTCCGGCGTATCGACGTCGCTAAACGCGCCGTCATCATCCACGACGACCTCGCATCCCTCCGCCGCGTGGGCCCGGACGACCGGCTTGGCGCCTTGCTCTGGGTCGGCCTGCCGCAGTTCATCAAAGAGCCGACGATCGAAGACCACCGGATGCCCGTGCCGCTGCTTCCGCGCCGGTCGTACGAGGCAAGCCCCGGTCGCACGATACGTCTCGAGTACCGCCCGCACCGTTGATGGAGACAGCAGTGGAAGGTCAATGAGCGTCACCAGCATGGCCTGAACCCCTGGATGGTCGACGACGTTCAAGGCCGACTGCAGTGACGAGAGTTGGCCACGTCGAGGGTCTGGGTTACGCACCACACGGACCGGCAGCCTCGCTTGCTCGACCGCCTCGACGATCGCATCGTGATGGTAGCCAGTAACGACGACAACGTCGTCCACGCCACCGTCACGAAGGGCGCTGACGATCCGGTGGAGAAACGTCTGATTGTCTCGCTCGGTCGGAAGCAGCGCCTTGGGGCGATGCCCCATTCGCGAGGATGCCCCACCGGTCAGCACGACGCCTGGAATCATGATTGGCTACCCATGGTCGGGGACGACCCCGAGGTTAACGCGGTCGCCGCGTCAAGACGTCAACTTGCGCTACAATTTGCACATGGACCATCCTGATGTTTCTATTCGTTGCCAGCGGTGCGGTGCCCAGATGGACCTGAAAGACCCCGGGCCGGACGATCCGTGGCCGCCGCAGCAATTTTGGGAATGTCCCGCGTGCAACCGTCATTTTTGGACCACGTACCCGGCCGTCAAACCCGCAAAGTCAACTCCAAAACCGTCCGCGGCAGCGGCCAAGCCCGCGCCGGACGGGGCCGCTGCTCCCGTAAAATAATCGTGAAGCGGACAGACCGCCACCCACGAGCAGGCCGCGACCCGTCGGCGACGCGCCCCCCGGCGACGCGACGCCGAAGGGTGTCAGAAAGCGCTGCGGCGCTTGACTTCCACCAACAATCCTCACTAGACTGATCCCCTTCCAGAGTGGGTCCGCGTCAAGCTAGGCACGCCGAAGGCGTGTATCGAAGCGGTTCCAAACTGGCGGGGGCCTACGTTCATACGTGTGACACCGGTGAATGTCTGGCCCAACACCCCGCGCCCGGCAGGGGTCGCGGGTGGTTCTGGCGGTCGCTCTAACCTACGAGAGAGGGGAGGATCCGTCAGGTCCTGATTGGTGTCTTGGGCAACTGTGCATCGGGTCATCATTCGGGGTTCGGGCATCGGAGGAGTTCGTATGGCCAGCGGTACTATCGCACGTCTCTTGATCGACAAGGGTTTTGGGTTCATTCGCGACGAGGGTGGGATCGAGCACTTCTTCCACCGTAGCGCTGTACGCGGGGCCGTGTTCGAGCTGCTTCGGGAAGGCCAGCGGGTCGAGTTCACGACCGAGGAATCAACGAAGGGACCTCGTGCCGGCGAGGTCCGCCTGATTGAAAGCTAGCAATTTGTCGCGCCGCCCCACCCAACTCCCGGGGCGGCGCCCACGCGCGACGTATCTGCGTCACCCCGGATTGGCATTCTGCATCAGCCGTCCGCGACACATCGTCCGGCCGGCGTCAGTGTGCCTGTTCCCAGCCTTCCCACCCCAATCGACAAGATTGCTCGACGACCGCGCCGCGCAGCACGCGTCCTCGACAACCGCGCGAGTCGGTCGGGTGTCGTACGGGCACATGGCAACGCTCCGCCGAACACGGAAGCGAATGGGGCCCGGTGGCCCTCCCGGTCTTCAAAATCGGTCGCCCCCCGCTAACGCGGGGGGGCTGGGTTCGACTCCCAGGCGCTTCCGCCAATGCTCTCCTTAATGAATCCAGGATTCGGCCATGGTCGTCCCGCATTGCGTAAAGACGGCTCCCGCATCGACAAAGCGATATACTTGCGGTTCACCACGCAGCCATAGGTTACGACTGGAGGGATCGCGCATGTCCTCGATTCAGGGTCGACCAGCAGCTCAACTCAAAAAGACAAGCACAGCTGCCAGCACCATACCGTATCGTGGGCCGCGAGGAGACCACCGACCGCTGGTCACCGACCGCTGCATGCCGTCCGCCGCCCCGTGGCGATCGCCTCCGCGGTGGGCCATGGTCGGTGTCGTCGCCACGCTCTTCGTCGTCGGATGCGGCTCATCTCCGACCTTCGAGGATGCTGCAACCAGCAACACCGGACTCGAAGGAGGGACATCGGTCTCCATTCCCGTTCCGGCCGGATCAGGCGAAAGCGGGGACGTCCTGGTCGCCATCCTCGGTGTCCAGGGGAACCCCAACACGTCCGGGCCCGACGGCTGGACGGCGGTACCCGGCTTCAGGGGATTCAATGGGGCAACCTGTCAGGCGGACGGTCAGGGCACGGCCTGTCAGTTGGCGGTCTACACCAAGCTCGCAGACGACTCTGACACCTCAGCTTCGTTTAGCTGGGGAGGTACGAGACACGCGGCAGGAGCGATCGTGCGGTTCTCGAATGTCGATTCGGCCGCGCCAATCGGGGCGGCAGGCCCCGCCCGCGGGTCTTCGAATGAGCCGCGGGCTCCGGTCATCACAACCACACGGGACGGTTCGCGTGTATTGCGAATCGTTGTCAGTGAGCTCGACGATGCCAGACCTCAGCTACAAGGGACCTTGGCGCTCACCGACGAGCCCCCGACATTCCGTTTAAATGTGATGTCTTTCCCCGATGCCGCCACGGATCCGGCGAACGGCTGCGGCCCGCCGCTCGCGGCGTGCGATGCCACCGATCGAGCGATCGCACTTGCGGTCTCAGATACGCTCAACTCCGTCGCCGAGCCGTCAGGACCCGCAACCTGGGAGCTTCCTGGGGGCGACCAGTGGGTGACCGCCTCGATTGAGATCATTCGAGCACCGGAGCAGTAAGTAGCGCACGTCCCCGGCCTCCTGCTCACGAGGTCTGCCTGCCACCATCGCCCGCTGTGACCCGCATGCCCGGACCGTTTCGCTTCTTCGTCCGTCTTCTCTCGATGCTGCTGCTTTCACTTGGAGCCGCGGCACAGACGCTCCAGCCGGCCAGTCTCGACGACTATGTGGGCACCTACGAGCTGACGCCGACATTCCATCTCACCGTGACCCGGGAGGGTCGCGCGCTCTACCTCCGAGCAACCGGTCAAACACGGTCCCAACTCACGCCACGCGAGGGCCACGAGTTCGTCATCGTTGGCAGCACCCTCCGTGTGGTCTTTGGCGTGCGACAGGACACGGGCGAGGTCATAGACCTGCTGTTCGAACAGGGTGGACTTGGCCGCCGAGCGGTGAAGATACAGGCTCCCGTCGCCACCTCGGTCACTCGCGAACGAATGGTTCTGACCTCGGACCTATTGGCCCGCTTTGTCGGCACCTATCAGGAGCAGCCTGGCTTCGAGATGCGGGTCACACAGGACCGCGACCGTCTGATCGCCCAGCTGACAGAGCTGCCGGGCATCGCAATCGTCCCGGTGTCGGAGACCACGTTCGTCTACGAAGACCAGCGCGGTGGCATTACGTTCAAACTCAACGCAAGAGGCGTTGTCACGGCGCTGGTCCTACACCAGGGTGGAAGTGACGTAGAGATGCGCCGCGTGGAATGAGCCATACCGGCTCGAACAGTCTGCACCGACGACCTGCGAGGCAGGGTACACCGTCGGGTGGGCTTGCCCGAACGACGACGGCGGTATCGGCATGAAAGTCCTGGCGCTCCATGAGCGCGTGGAGCACCTTCTTGAGCCGGCTGTAGAGGAACCATCGGTAGACGACGAGCGCGGCCACCCCACTCGTCAGATCGAGACGGCGCGGACCGACCAGTCTGACTTGGTCGTCATGGACCGACACCAGCACATCGTCCCCGGTTTCGGTGACCAGGCGGTATTCGCCCCCTGGCATCACCTTGTCACTGGGTTGCAGCCAATGGAATCGATACTCGAAGCGCCCGGAGGCCTCGTCGCGTGGTCCCGCGTGCCCGGACGCGACAGAGATCTCGTACGGGCCGAAACGGCGCCGCATTGAGCGCCACGGCCCAGCAGAAACTGTCGGTGCACCATTGAAGCATACGCCTGGGCGTCAGGACACGAACGCTGTTCTGTCATTCTACTCTTGCGCTGATTGCTCGATTCTATAGTTCCTCCGAGCGATGAAATAGCAGACCGCGAGAGCGGCAATCCCCCCGACTGAAACGACGGCAAGGGCAATGAAAGTGATCCAGGCGAAGACACTCATGCTTGGTCCCTCCTGCGGATCGTGTTTGCGGGTATTGGTCTGACGATCTGGTCAGATGGAACGCCTGCGAAGAAGGTTGGTGGGCGAACTTCAGGTACTGCGAACGTTGTAACGTGAACACGCCGTGCCCAAACGCGAAGGCCGGCGACGCGGAGCAGAACGAACGACGGCCACCGCGTGGTACGGCCCACTCGTGCAACTTGGTCCTACGGTGTCACCACGACGCCGGCCCGCTCCTCGGCTCGAGCACCCCGGAGAATCAGCGGCATACTGTGGTTCCCTTCGTGACACGCATTCTCGAAGAGTGGTCCCCTCGCGCGGGTGATCGGGAACGCCACGGTCCAGGGGCCCACAAATGACTCCGGGTCGTCAATGGTGAATTGGTAGTTCAGGGTGTCACCGTCGGCCACACGAAACCGCTCCACAACACGCATGTTGCGGCCAGCCCCCTCGAGCGTCCATTGCCCGTTGAAGTTCATTGTTTCAACGACGAGTGTGTCGCCCTCCCAAAACCCTCGCGAGCTTCCAGCCCATTGACGAATCGGCGTAGCCAGACGGTCGTGGTCGATGAGTGGGATGATCCGCAGGTCAGAGTTCTGCTCGTGCAAAATGGCAAGATAGTCCCGAGTCTGAAACACCTGGGCGAGTCGGTTCGGGGCCACCGCGAGCAAGGGCACGGTTCGCCCCATTATGCAGCGCTCGTATCGTTCCCTATCCTCTGGGCCATCAGCCAAACGCATCCGAATAGCTGGCCCCAGTCGCGCCCTGCGTGCTTGGGCGTCGGCACTCAACTGTGGAATACGCCCGGCCGGTGGGTCGACGACGAGCGACGTCCTCCGATCCGTCAGATCGCCCGGCTGCCACCAGTCGGCGTTGAGCTGCAGATCCCGCTCTCGACCGATCGCGGCGTGCCGCTCGACCAGATAGTCCGCCATTTCTTCGAGCGTAAGTACCGCCTTGCCGGTCAGCGAGATGGGGCGTTGGAGTGGTGTCGTCGACCGATACTCCCAGTAACCACTCAGATCCGGTGTGCCCCTGCTTGTCCGTGACGGGTCTACTGTCTGCGCCACCGAAAGTGAGGGCACGGCCAGCAGAAGGACAACGAGCCGGATGCACGGCATGTTGTGCTCCCTGTTCGAACCAATTGTGCGCGGGCCAGGACTCATTCCTCAATGACCCGGTGACGCACGGGCTGACATCTCCTCAAGGACGAGCAAACTTCTTCAACTGCACGCATTCTGCCCGTCGAGTAATACGCTCAGCGACGCGTCCGTGTCACCCAGGTTTGACAAAACGGCGTCAGCCCCCGACGCGCGAAGCTCAGCCTCGTCGTATGACCCCGTGGCCACCGCAACCGAACGAGCCCCGGCCACTCCCGCACACTGAACATCAAGCGGCGTGTCCCCGACCACGACGACATCGTCAGGCGCGGCCACCTCAACCTGGTCTTGACGAGCTCGTTCCACCGCAATCGGCACCAGATCGTCCCGCACCGGCGCGTCATCGCCATACGCGCCAAAATAAAAAAACTGCCACACGTCGAAGTGTTCCAGCTTGATCCGGGCCGGCTTGGCGAAATTGCCGGTCACTAACCCACATCGTACGCTGTGGTTGCCAGCGAGAACGGACAGGAGACGAGACACTCCGGGCATGAGACCCTTACGCGGTCCGGGAAAATGAATCTCATCGGCGAACAGATCGCAGTAACGAGTATGAAAACGCTGCCGCGCGGCGGTGTCAGCGGCCACTCCGGCTCGTTCGAGCGCAGCGGTCAGAATGAGCTCATCAGTGCGCCCCGCGACCGGAATGTCATCAAATCCTCGCGAAACACCAAAGAGCTCCTCGAATGTTCGGGTCAACGCGCGATACCCCGCCCGCCCCGAAAGAAGCAGCGTCCCGTCGATGTCAAAGAGGATGATCTTGGAAAACATGGGCTACGATTGATGCAGCGCTCCTCGTTCGGGGTAGCAAACAATTCGTCGTTCGGGGCGACATGCCCCCGGCGTTCGCATCCCTACGCTGTTCACGCAGAGTGACGGTGCGCTCTTTTCGGGCCTACACCGGTTTGGACAATCGCCACACATCTGTCGGCAACCGACGGTTCTCTAGCGCTGCGCAGGACACGGCGGCGCAGCGTCGGCTCGCGCCGTCTTCCGCACGAGGTGCTTCTGGTCCCGATTGTCTATGACTCCCGAACGCGGGGGTACCATTCCCCTGAACGATCTCCGCCAGACCCACTCACTCCTTGGCGTTGAGCTCCTCATTGACCTCTTCCACGATGCGTGACGACTCGTTCAGCGCGTGCACAATGGCTCGCAGTGCGACCACGCTGGCGACGAGCGCCGTCATCGCGAGGAATGAGTGTATGCCGCTCGGAATGACCCCCGTGTCAACCCCCCCACCGATAATGGCGGTGAGCATGGTCAACCCCATCGCGATCGTCGCGAACTTGAACACCGGGCCGCGGAGAGCCGATACCCGTAATACGGCGTCCGTGACCAGCCCGCCTTCGGTCACGGCTTCTCGGATGGCCCGCCCTTTGCCGATCAGGTAAAACATGGTCATGGAGTGCGCGAGCAGCGTGATCAGCGTCACAAAGATAGCCAGCGTCGCATGCCGCAGCGCTTCATCGGGGCGTGTAG
>JAYZGM010000142.1:0-7182 GCA_036336225.1 Acidobacteriota bacterium
GGCGCAGTCATGGCGCAAGAACGCACCCCCATCCAGGTGACCAGGATCTACACGGGTGACGATGGCAAGACCCACGCGGAGGAGTACGACGTACCGCTCGGACCCCCGCGGGGCGCAACCGAGCTCTCTGAGCCGATAGACGTGACGAGTCTCCAGTTCCGGCGGACCTCGACCGACTATGACCTGGACTGGCACACGGCGCCGAGGAGGCAATACGTCATCACTCTGAGTGGTGAGAGTGAGGTCGTGATCGGTGACGGCACCTCGATCCGACTACACCCCGGACACATCCTCCTGGCCGACGACCTGACCGGGCAAGGCCATATCTCCCGAGCGGTCGGCACCGAAGATCGAATTTCGTTGTTCCTCCCCCTCGCTGACCAGGACTAGTGGGCCGGTCCGTGGACGTATCGACGCTATTTGACCTCACGGGAAAGACGGCGCTCATCACCGGAGGTTCTCGCGGTATCGGACGGATGATCGCGGAGGGCTATCTGCAAGCGGGAGCGAGTGTCTACATCTCGTCTCGTAAGGCGGACGTGTGCGACCAGGTGGCCAAGAAACTCTCGGCCCTGGGGCCCTGTCATGCGATCCCCGCCAACGTGGCGGACGACACCGACCGCGCTCGACTCGTGAGCACACTCGGCACCCGCACGGACCGATTGGACATTTTGGTCAACAACGCCGGGTCCGCCTGGGGAGCACCGTATGCCACGTTCCCCGAGGACGGATTTCGGAAGGTGCTGGAGTTGAACGTCACCGCACTCTTTTTTCTCACCCGTGATCTGACACCACTGTTGAGTGAGGCGGCCACGCAGAACGATCCGGCCCGGGTCATCAATATCGGCTCAATGGATGGCCTCAAGGTACCGACAGTGCTACAAACCGGGACATTCTCATACTCTGCCAGCAAGGCTGCGGTTCATCACCTGACACGAACCCTGGCCATAGAGCTTGCTCCACGTCACATCACCGTCAATGCCGTGGCTCCGGGCTTCTTTGAAAGCAAGATGACCGAGCAGTCGCTCTCACGCTACCAGGCCGATATCGAACGTAACTGTCCGCTGCATCGGATTGGTCGCCCCGAAGATATCGCCGGCGTGGCCATCTACCTGGCGGCACGAGCCGGCGCCTATACCAACGGCGTGGTCATCCCGATCGACGGAGGCACGTCCATCGCGTAGCGGTACGGCATCGAGGAGGCAACGATGATCTATCGCAGCCCGTATCCAGACGTCACGATCCCGGACGTTGCACTCACGGACCACTTGTTCGAGCACGCCGAGCGCCACGCCGATCGGGCGGCGTTGATCGACGGTCCGACCGGTCGCACGATCACATACGGGGAGCTGGTCACGGCCATCCGTTGTACTGCGGCCGGATTGACCGAGCGCGGATTTGCAAAGGGCGACGTCTTCGCCATCTATAGTCCCAACCGTCCGGAGTACGCCGTGGCGTTCATGGGGGTGGCGATGGCCGGGGGGGTCAACACCACCGTGAATCCCCTTTACACGGCGGGCGAACTCAAGCGTCAGCTCATCGATGCCCAGGCAAAGTTCCTGGTGACGATCCCACCGTTTTTGGATAAGGCTCGTGAGGCCTGTGCCAACACACCCGTGCAGGAAGTCTTTGTGTTTGGCGAGGCCGAGGGCGCCACACCATTCTCTTCCCTGAGTCAGACAGACAGCGCCCCTCCCACGAACATTGTCGATCCACGAGAGGATCTTGTCGCCCTCCCCTACTCAAGCGGCACCACCGGGATGCCCAAGGGGGTCATGCTGACCCACCGCAACTTGGTCGCCAACCTCTGCCAGACCGACAGCGTGGAGCGACTGTCGGCGAAGGATGTGTTGATCGGGATTCTGCCGTTCTACCACATCTACGGCATGGTCGTGATCATGGGAGGCGCCTTGCGGACGGGCGCGACGATCGTGACCATGCCCCGTTTTGATCTGGAGCAGTTTCTCGAGCTGATCCAGCGCTATGCGGTCACCACGGCGTATCTCGTACCGCCTATTGTGCTGGCGTTGGCGAAACATCCGTTGGTCGACCGCTACAACCTCTCCACGCTCCAGAACATTCTGTCGGGCGCGGCGCCGCTCCCGGAGCCGGTCGCTCGGGCGTGCGCGAGCCGACACAACCTGACCGTTCGACAAGGGTATGGCCTGACCGAGACCAGCCCGGTCACGCACGCGAATGGGCGCGACCGCGAGGTCCGAGTCGCATCAGCCGGATGCGCCGTGCCAAACACAGAATGCCGAATCGTCGATGTGCAATCGGGAGACGACGCAGCCGAAGGCGAGACTGGTGAGGTATGGGTACGCGGGCCACAGGTGATGAAAGGCTATCTACACAACCCTGAAGCCACCCGGAACATGATCGACACGGAGGGCTGGCTGCACACCGGTGACATCGGGTACGCAGACGCGGACGGCTATATGTTTGTCGTAGACCGGGTCAAAGAGTTGATCAAGTACAAGGGTCTTCAAGTGGCCCCGGCCGAACTCGAGGCGGTCCTGCAGGCTCACCCGAGTGTGGCCGACGCGGCCGTCATCCCGGTCCCCGATGAAGAGGCCGGTGAGGTACCCAAGGCATTTGTCGTCTTGAAACCGGGCACAGAGCCCTCATCCGAGGCGCTCATGTCACACGTCGCCGAACGCGTCGCGCCGCACAAAAGGGTGCGGTATGTGGAGTTCATCGACGCCATCCCCAAGGTGCCATCCGGAAAAATTTTGAGACGCGAGCTGCGTGAGCGTGAACGAGCGACGCACGAGAACGTCACGCGGTGACAACGCAAAACTGTCACCACGTGGGAACACGCTGCATTGACAAGGAGGAGCGGCCGCTGGCGTTCACCATGAGCAGGCTGCCACCCCGCCCGACGACCGCGGAATCGAGGTCGAACCCGCGACACAATTGCCACCCTTTTGCTGGGCAGCCTCTTCCATCTCCTGAAGCGCAACCGCCCGAACCCGGTGGAGCTCATGCTCGTACGCGGCTGAACGACCACCAACGGTGTCGCGAATGCCGGCGAAGCAGTCCTTCAAGATGTGGGCACCGACAATCGCCTCGTCCGTCACGAGGCCGTGATATGCGCGGACCGTCTTGCCCTCGAGGGCCGGTGTGACGATCAGAGCCATGTTTTCAATCCAATAACCGATACGCGAGGAGTTCGCCCGCGTATCCACCACCACTCACCGCCACCACGATGTATTGCGCGCCCTCGTGCATGTAGGTCATTGGTGACCCGGATACCCCAGCCGGCATATACACCTCGCCAACCTCTTCACCGGTCATCTTGTCGTAGGCGCGCAGCATCGCACCGCGTTCACCAGACGGCGTCGTGAACGTTCCGGGCTCACCCGCGACAACCAGTGTCTTGGTAATCAAGGTTCCGACCCGACCGCTACGACCCGTGCGTGGGATGTCCACTCCCTGCAGATCCGGATGCTCCCGGATGTTGTCCGGTGTCTCGCCGTGAGCAATCTGCCACAGAATGTTACCGGTCTTCAGATCGATGGCGGTGATCCTCCCCCACGGTGGCTTGATGAGCGGAATCCCGCGAATGGTCAGCGAACGGTCTCGAGGCGCAACCCCGGCGGGATTACCGCGGATGTAGTCCATGTCAGAACGTTCCGGGTCGTTCACCAGCCCGAGCGAGGTCACATTCGTGAACGAATACTGATAGAAAACACCGCTCTCTGGGTCGACGGACCCACCCGGCCAGTTGGTGCCGCCACCGGCCGAGGGCAGCATCAGGGTTCCGTAGGGACCATTGGGGTCAGCCACGACCGGTGGGGTAAAGATCGGCCCCATCTGAAAATGCGACGCGCGCTCAACCGCTTCGGCGTGGAGCTCCGCGGTGAAATCGATCAGATCTTCTTCACCGACCCCCTGACGATCGTAGGCAGGTGGTCGTGTGGGAAACGGCTGGGTCAGCGCCAGCAGCTCACCCGGAACGTCGGAGGCTTCGACGTCCCGCTCCTCGATTGGCCAGATCGGCTCTCCGGTCTCTCGGTCCAGCACATAAAGCCAAGACTGCTTACTGGGCTGTGCAATGACCTTGGTCACACCGGGCCGTCCCTCGATCTCCACGTCGACGAGCACTGGGGCGCACGGAAAGTCCCAATCCCACACGTCGTGGTGAATCACCTGGTAGTGCCATAACCGATCACCTGTCTCGAGATCGACCGCCACGATGCTGTCCGAGTACAGGTTGTCTCCGTGACGATGGCCACCGTAATAGTCATTGGTCGGCATCTCGGTGGGCAGATACACGATACCGAGCTCAAGGTCTACGCTGATCTGTCCCCATACTCCCGTATTGCCAGTGTAGCGCCACGACTCGTTGAGCCAGGTATCGTTCCCGTATTCGTCAGCGCCAGGGATGGTATGGAAGATCCAGCGACGCTCACCGGTGTCGGCATCAAATCCTCGCACATACCCCTTGGTGTTCCGCATCGACTCTGGCGCGCTCCCCGGCACATGCGCGGCCCCGATGACAATCGTGTCGCCGGCCACCAGCGGGGCAGCGTGTAGCCCGATGGACCCGGACAACGGATCGATCTCTTGGTCCATGTTCTGCATCAGGTCGACGATACCGTCGGTGCCAAAGGTCGGGATGCGTTGTCCGGTCACGGCGTTAAGCGCGACCATCTGATAGCCGGGGGTCACGTAAATCACCTGGCCGTCGCCACCGTCGTCCCGATAGGCAAGACCGCGACCGGAGAGTCGTCTCGGCGACGCCGCGGCCCGCTCCCCCTCGTCGAGTCGGTGCATCCAGAGATACTCGCCAGTACCGGCGTTAGCAGCGACGACCGCCCTCCGGGTACCGGCGGTCGTATAGACCACCCCGTTGACCATGAGCGGGGTAGACTCGAAGTTATACTCTGGCTCCGGACCAAAATTATCGGTCTTCAGCCGCCATACCAGCTCCAGATCACCAAAGTTGTCTCGATTGATCTGGTCAAGCGCCGAGTAACGTGTGTTCGCCTCGTCGCCCCCATAGTGCCGCCACTCGCCGTCTTGCGCGCCCGTCTGCGCCCACGCCATCGGCACTCCGAGCGAGCACAGGACGAACATCTTCAGAGCACGCCGAAGAGTTACGCATAGGGTCATAACTGTCACCTACCTCACCCCGCTACAAACGCGTTCACGCGGGTCCGCGGGCCGGACGGCCCTAGTCATCATACGCGCCTACGAAGCTGGTCCCCCAGTAATGAGACGGATCCGATACAAACCGGTGCGAGCCGTCATATACAGTGTATTGCCGTCATCACCCCACGCCGCGTTCGCTGGGACCTCGTCTGGCTGGATCGATCCAAGATGGCGACCGTCGGGTGAAATCACCCACACCCCACCGGGTCCAGTCGCGAAGAGATTGCCGTCGCGGTCGACGGTCATCCCGTCGGCCGCACCGGGCGCGGTCTCGGCATTGACGTCAAGGAATACCCTCCCCGGTCCGAGAGTCCCGTCCTCCAGCACGTCGTAGGCGTACCAGGACTTGTCATTACCGTCGGAGTTCGCGACATAGAGCGTCTGTTCGTCTGGTGACAACCCGATCCCATTGGGACGGGTCTGGTCACGCACGAGCAGCTCCACCTCTCCGTCTGGACTAACGCGGAAGATTCCATTGAAGTCGAGTTCTTTGTCCGGATCGTCGTCCTGCTGGGCAAGGCCATACGGAGGGTCGGTGAAATACAGCCACCCGTTCGAGTGATACACCGCATCGTTCGGGCTATTCAGTCGACGTCCCTCAAAACTATCAGCCAGCACGCTGATGCTCCCGTCCGACTCGAGACGCGACACGCGACGGTTTCCGTGCTCGCACAGTATCAGGCGACCTTCCTCATCGAGCAACAGACCGTTCGAGCCGACCTGTGTTCGGTCACCAGGGTCCCCTTCATACACCGGCCTCAAGAAGTCTGACGTCCCTTCGGTAGGCGACCATTTCCGGATAGCATTCGCGGGGATGTCGCTAAACAACAGATGCGGTGCCTCGCCGTCTGCCTCGACCCACACCGGTCCCTCGGTGAACATGTAGCCATCGGCCAGCTTCTCAATGCTGGCATCGGCGGGCACAAGGGCATCGAACGCCGGGTCGACCCGCACAATCGTTCCAGCACCGGTGTCACCGGCCACCTCCGGTTCCGGTCTCGCTTCTTCGACCGTCTCCGCCCCGCCGCAGGCCCAAACAGTCGTGGCGAGGGTGAAAACGGCGGCGATGGGAACACGCATAGAGTGACGTCCTTTCAAGCAAGAGTTAAGGAGCCCGGTCTGGGCCTCGCGAGTGTCCTTAGTCCGATGCCGACTCCGCAGCGATTGCGCTCCTTCGAGAATGTCTACTGGACGACCTGCCCACCCCGTTTCCGGGCGACAACGGTCGGGACAATCTCATCATCCATGAGGTCATATAGCGCCCGACGGTGGGCCCGGAGATCGAAGCCTGGATGGGGCGAGGAGGTCATCACAGCCACCAGACGGAGGTTCGGTACGACGTAAATAAACTGCCCGCCATAGCCCCACGCGTAGAACGCGTCGTAACCGCCGATGTCGCGGACCCACCACCCATAACCATAGGCGCGATCCGGGCTGCGTGTTCGTGTGGCATGAGGCATCACCGAGATGTGCACCCAGTCCTCGGATACGATCTGCGTGGTTCCGACCCGTCCACAGTTGAGATACATCTCACCGATCGCAAGCATGTCTCGCGGGGTCATCGACATTTCGTTGCCGCCGAAGTAGACGCCCTGCGGATCCGACGTCCAGCGCGGCACCGAGATCCCCATCGGTTCACCCAAGAAACGACGAGCAAACCGGTGCGTGTCCATGCCGGATGCCTCGGTGATGATCGCCGACAACAGATGTGTGTTCCCGGTGCTGTAGATCATACGGGTACCGGGTGACGCGACCAGAGGACGAGTGAGAACATGTCGCACCCAGTGTCGACTCTGCACCCAACGACCGTAGTTTCGATTGCTGGTTGTCTCGAGACCGGAGCGCATCGTGAGCAGATCCTCAACCGTGATCTGTCGTTTCTCCGGTTCCTCGAGGTTCGGGAAGAACTGATCGATGGTGGTATCGACGCTCTCCAGATAGCCGTGGTCGAGCGCGATGCCGACCAGAAGTGAGATGAGGCTCTTTGACGCCGACTTCAAGTTCGCTGCCCGGGATGGTCCCGCG
>JAYZGM010000143.1:0-9866 GCA_036336225.1 Acidobacteriota bacterium
CCGGTTTCGTATGCGTGACACGCCGGTTCGCGTGAAGGTGTTGGGTCTCTTTCCCGTGACCCGGACGGTGAGCGAGCCGGTCATGACGGTTGAGGATCTCGAGCGTGCCTTGGGCGGTATGGAACAGGTGGGACGACCCGATTACGCGGACGTAGGGATGCTGCAATACTTGCGGACGGAACGCATCGTGCCGCCCTATCAGACTCGTGGCTACAAGCTGGTGGAACTCGTACGTGTCTATGAGGTCGGCACGACGCCTCGCGGGTCTGATGTCGATGACTGACGTCGCAGACGTCCGTCGACGCGTACGCGCCGCGATCGAACGGGCCAAACGTGAGGCATCCGAGCGTCGGTCACGGGCCGAGGCCGACGCGGCTGTGGGTCAGCAGTTCATTCGCCACGTGGCGACCCCTGTCGCGAAGCAGCTCTCGACCGTGCTGAGAGCCGAGGGGTTTTTCTTTCGTTTGTCGACCCCGGCCGGGGCGGTGCGGCTGGTTTCCGAAAGTCAGCGTGAAGACTTCATCGAATTGTCGGTCGACACCACCCAGGATCCGGTGACCATCTTGACTGTCGTCAACCATGTCCGTGGTCACCGTGTCTCAACCCGAGAGCGACCACTTCGGGCCGAGGTGTCGCTCGAGAGCTTGACCGAGGCCGACGTGTTAGATTTCCTTGTCGAGGCACTGCCGGTGTTTGTGGAGCGGTAGTGTCCCCCAGGTCTTACACCACGGCGGCCTCTCGCAGCGAGTCGACCTGGGTTTGGGAGTACCCCAGTTCTTCCAGCAAGGCATGAGTATGTTGTCCAAGCACGGGTGGTGGGATGCGGACGCCACCGGAGCTGTCAGCCAGCTTCACCGGTACGCCGAGTACCTGAATTGCCCCCGCCGACGGATGCGTCATCGGTAGGACCATCATTCGCGCTTGGAGTTGGGGATCGGACAACACCTCAGCGAGGTCACGGACGGCCCCGCACGGCACACCATTTTTCTTCAGCTGTTCAAGCCAGTGTTGACGGGGGTGCCCGCGCAACTGCTCGGCCAGCAACGGTCGGAGGGCGTCCTGGTTCTCCACGCGTCCTTTGTTGGTAGTAAACCGTGAGTCCTGGGCCAGATCAGGGGTGTCGATCACGTCGCAGAACTTAACAAACAGCGAGTCGTTGCCACACGCCACGACGATGTCTCCATCCGAAACTGTAAAGGTCTCATAAGGCACGATCGTGGGATGCTGATTGCCAAGCTTGGGTGGCGCCTGTCCGGTAGCAAAACAGATACCGGCTTGGTAGGTCAGTATGGCGGCGACCGAATCGAGCATCCCAACATCAATGTGTTGCCCGCGCCCGGTGCGTTCGCGAGCCAAAAGTCCCATCGCCACACCGTAGGCCGCGAACATACCGGAGACGATGTCGGCGATGGCAACACCCAGCCGGTAGGGGGTGCCCCCCGCCGGCCCGGTGATACTCATCAAGCCACCCTCGCCCTGCATCACCGCGTCATACCCTGGCTCAGACTGTCGCGGTCCGGTTTGGCCGAACCCTGAGATCGAGCAGTACACCAATCGGGGGTGTTTGGCGGAAACCGCCTCATGCCCCAGGCCTTGCCGCTCGAGCGTACCGGGTCTGAAGTTTTCGACGAGGACATCGGCCTGGGCGATCAGCTTGTCGAGCACGGCCCGACCGTCGGGGTGCTTGAAGTTGAGCGTCAGGCTCTCCTTGTTTCGGTTGACGCTGAGGAAATACGAGCTCTCTCCGTTCTGAAACGGTGGACCCCACCCGCGGGTGTCGTCGCCCTTGCCCGGTTGTTCCACTTTGATGACCCGGGCGCCCATGTCGCCAAGCATCATGGTGCAGTAGGGTCCTGACAGAACACGAGTCAGATCGAGGACGGTGAGCCCCGTCAGGGGGCCATCGGTAAGTGTGGCGAGGGTCAAAGCCGTATCAGACATAGGTGTGTTCTCGGTTCAGAATTCTCAAGCAAATGTGTCCATGACGTGACCCAACCGCGCCAGCCCGTCCACAAGGGGCGCAGGGGGCCCGCCGATTCCGATGCGGAGGGAGTGGTCGAGCCCGAAGTGTGAGCCGGGCACGCACAGGACACCGTGTTCGGTGCGGAGTCGCTCGGTCACCCCAGTCGATGCGTCAGAACCCGCATAGCCTATCAGGGTGACCCCGCCCGCCTCGGGTGGAATCTGATGAGCGGCGGTCTGTGTCGCGACCCAGTCGGCGACCCTGGTCTGGTTCTCGTTGAGGATCCGCCGAGTTCGCGCGAGGAGCTGGGTCCGCCGGGTCGGTTCGAGTGCGACCCGAGCAAGACGATCGTTGATCGCCCCTGGCGCAATGGAGGTGTAGTCCCGGCGTCCCCATAAGAGCTCGATGAGGGTTGGCGGGCCGATGAGCCACCCGATCCGCAGTCCGGGAAGCCCGTAGGCCTTGGACAATCCTCCGGTCACGAGCACCCGGTCGTAGGTGTCCCAGGCGGTCGGCGTATCACGACCATCGAGTTCAGACCCACGGTAGACCTCGTCGGCGAGAAGCCAGCATCCATGTTCGCTCGCCAGTCGAGCAAGCTCGGCAACATCGGATGCATCGAGACGCGCGCCGGTTGGGTTGTTCGGGTTACACACGGCAATAAAACGGGTGCGCGGACCGACGGCCCGTCGCAGGTCATCGAGATCCGGTCGCCACCCGGCCCCGTCCGGTTTCAGCCACACGCTGTGTACCGTGGCTCCGAACGATTCAGTGAGCCCGGTGATCTGCTCGTATACCGGTTTTACGATAACGGCCTCGTCCCCCGGTTCGAGCAGGTGCCAGCAGGCCACGAAATTCGCTTCCGAGCTGCCGTTGGTGACGAGTACGTTGGACGCACTAGCGTTGTGGTAAAGCGCGGCGATGCGCTCGCGTAAGGCCAGAGTGCCATTGGTTTGGGTGTATCCGAGCTCCTGCGCCAGCAGCGGCTCGAGGTCTCCGGGAGCGACCAGATCGCTGACCCGGAGGGGGTGGACCCCGCTTTCCGAGAGGTTGATCTCGGTGTGATGCTCGAAGACCGACTGCCAACGTTCGAGTGAAAATGGTGCAATGTGCATACGGGTCTGGCCCTATCCCTGTTGCTCGGGGTCGTCGGGCGCCCCAAACAAGTCGGCCATTTCCGGGGCCTGAAGTGGACGTGGTGTGAGTTCGACGGTCGGTGTCTCCGGGATGGGGTCGGCGGCGCTGACCCCAAGGTCTCGGAAACGACGGGCTGTGACCAACACCCGTGACTCGATCGTGCCGACTGTCCGGTTATAGGCTTCCACCGTGCGCGATAGCCCTTTGGACAGGTCGTCCAGATGCCCGGTGAGTCGCCACACCCGGTCGTAAAGCTCACGACCCAATGCGCTCACCGATTCAGCATTGCGAGCGATCCGTTCCTGTTGCCACCCGTACGCAACCGCGCGGAGTAACGCGATCAGGGTCAAGGGGCTGGCCGGGATAACCCGTTGCCCGACGCCAAATTCGATCAACCCGGGGTCCTGTTGAAGGGCCGCGCTGAAATACCCTTCACCAGTCAAGAACATGAACACAAATTCCGGAGCCGGTTGAAACTGCGCCCAGTACCCTCGGCTGCCAAGCTGGACCATATGGGCGCGCACCTGACCTGCGTGCTCCTTGAGTCTCGCGGTGCGTTCCTTGGTCTCGTCGGCCTCGACGGCTTGGCGATAGGCGACATACGGCACTTTTGCGTCCACGATGATGTGTCGCCCGCCGGGGAGTCGTACCACCATGTCCGGGATCAGGCGCCCGTCGGTCGAATGGACGGTCGTTTTCTCGGAAAAGTCGCAATGGTCCAGCATCCCAGCCAGCTCGACGACGCGGCGCAGCTGGACTTCACCCCAGCTGCCACGCACGTGTGGCGTCTGCAGTGCCCGCTCCAGGTTGCTCGTCGCGGTCGCCAACGTCTGAAGCTGCTCCCGTAATCGCGACTCGGAGCTGGCCCGGTCCTTTTCCACCTCCACCAATCTGGCATTGACTTGCCCGAGTGTGTCGTGGAGTGGTTGGACGATTTTGTCGATCGACCGTTGGCGATGGTCAAGGTCGACGGTGGCTTGTTTTTGAAACTCGCGTAACGATACTTGTGCCAGTTGGAGAAAGGACTGATTGTTGGCGCGAAGCGCATCGGCGGAGACCGAGGCAAATGCTTCGCGGAGGGTCTGTTCTGCCCGCTCAAGCAGACGGCCGCGGTCGGACGCGGACTGCCGTTCGGCCTCAAGCTCGGCCGTTGTCCGCGCCAGTCGTGCACTGAGGTCATTGATAAGGTCTCGGGCATCGGTGAGCTCTCGGTACCGTTCGACGGTGGTCGCGTCGAGCTGTTCGACCCGTTTTCGCATCTCCTCGGCCCGGGTTCGGGCGGCGGCCGCCTCCACCCGGAGCCCAGCTGCGGCGCTCGCTCCGAGCAGCCAACCGGCCCCACCACCCAGACCGAGACCAACGACGACCCCGATGAGCACTAAAATCGTGTCCACCACCTACGTTCCTCTCGTCCTCACCCGTGAGCGCAGCGTCGACCGGGTCGTTCCACCGTGGGCACCATCCGCCACCAGCCCACGTCTCACAGTGTACGGGTCGACCACTGGACTACGGTAGCATTCCAGCGCGCCGCTGTTCGTACCCGACCGGGTCCCCAGGGCCACCAGGAGAGGCCTCACGGTCCCACGAGTGAGAGGCGCATGCCGCAGAAGATGAGCGCCGCGGTGTGGTCGACCTCGTGGATTGGGGACGGCAGCTTGAGCGCCTGCTCGTCGCGGATTAACATAGTCGGTTCGGAGTTTGTCGAACGCGTACACCTCGACCGGGTCAGAGACGTTTGGGGGAACACGATACGCGCGGATGGGCCACCGTCATGCATGATCATCTTTTGCGAGTCTATGATTCGATCCTCGGTCTCCAATGTGACGCTGAGAATCCCACGCCTCTAGTGCGTCTCAACCGCGTGAGCCCCTTCCAGCACACGCAGGTATATGCAAAGCTCGAGTGGTACAACCCGTTCGGAGCGGTCAAGGACCGCGTGGCCGCGAATCTGATCGCGGACGGCGAAGCTCGCCATACGGTGAAACCCCAACAAAAGCTGGTTGAACCGACTTCCGGGAATACCGGGATGGCGCTGGCCATGCTCGCCAACGCCAAGGGTTATACGCTCACGACCCCCCTCTCGAGTGAGATCCCGCTCGAGAAACGCACCATGCTCCGTTTCTTTGGAGCGGAAGTCATGGAGCTTCAGGACACGTTGTGTCCTGCTCCCGGGGCGCCTGAAGGGGCGATCGCCAAGGCGGTCGAGATTGGCGAACGGCCCGATTTTCACATGCTGAACCAATATGTGAACGAGGCCAATCCTGATGCGCACTACAAGACCACTGGTCCGGAGATTTGGCGCCAGACCAACGGCGCTGTGACCCACTTTGTGGCCGGTCTGGGAACCTGCGGGACGATCACCGGCACCGGGCGATTCCTCAAGGAACGGCGCTCGGAGATTCAGGTCGTTGGCGTCTATCCCAACCAGGGACACGATATCCCAGGTGTCCGGAGTCTCCGGCAGTTGCAGCAAACTCAGCTTTATTGCCCCGACGAGTACGACGAGCAGGTGGAAGTGCAGAACCAGGCGGCGTTCGAGCTGTGTCTTCGACTGAACCGCGAGGAGAGCATCACGGCGGGTCCGAGCTCGGCAATGGCCGTGGCCGGCGCATTCGCTCGTGTGCCGGATGAGCCCGGCAACGTCGTGGTCGTCATCTTTCCCGACAGTGCGTTCAAATATGCGTCTTCGGTTGTCAAGCACCTGCCGACCTTGGCTCCGGCCAAGGCCGGCAATGGGGCGGGACGGAGCCCGTTACTCGAGCGTATGCGTGAGAACGTGCGTGGCAGTGCTGAGTTGACGGTCGACGTGGACGTGGCGCACGAGCAGTGGGAGCGGGAACAGCCGTTCGTGCTGGATGTGCGACCGGCCGATCAGTACGATGAGGCACACATACCTGGGGCGATCAATATGCCCCTCTCCGAGCTTGGGGCGAACCCTGAGTATTTGGCGGTGCTGCCTCGGGATCTCGAGGCGCCGATCCTGAGCGTGTGTCAGCGTGGGAACGCCTCGTTGTCCGGCGTACTCTTTCTCAAGTCACTCGGTTATCGCAACGTGCGGAGTATGACGGGTGGCACGCTGGCGTGGCGCGAGAAAGGCTACACCGTCGATCCGGCGTAGTGCAGTGGCGGTCGCCGAGTTGGTCCCCTGGGACCTGGGCCCGCTGGAGTGTGTGCAACTTTCCACTGGGGCAGTCCACTGGTGCCACTCGTTATCTGGTCGGAGGCGGAGGCAGGGATTCGCCACCACGGTCGTGACGCGTATCCGCATGAGTGTTGTGGGGCGCTCATTGGGCATGACAGAGTCGTCACCGAGACGATGGCGTTGCCAAACACCACGGCGGAGGGGCCACGTCGCCGATTTCTCGTGCGTCCGGACGACTATCAGGCGGCGGAACGTCGCGCGAGTGAGCTGCAGGCCGAGCTCCTGGGGTTCTATCACTCACACCCTGACAGCCCGGCGCGACCGTCACAATACGATCTCGACCATGCGTGGCCGGTCTTCGCGTATGTGATCGTGGCGGTGACTGCTGGCCGGCCCGCTGAGATGACGTCTTGGCGTCTGCGTCGCGACCGCTCAACGTTCGACGAGGAAGAGATTGCCATCGGAGCCCGGTGAGTGAGTGGGCGCCGCCCCGAAAGCTGGATAGAGAATAGATCAGGCCGTTCTTCGGCCTACCTTGCCAATGAACGAGAGACAATGGCCACAAAGATACTGATTCCGACGCCGTTACGAACCTACACGGATAAGCAAGACGTCGTCGAAGCTGATGGCGCCACCGTCGGTGAGTTGCTTGCCAATATGACGGCGCGATACACCGACCTACGTCAACATCTATATACCGATGAGGTTAAGCTGCGGTGTTTTGTGAATATCTATGTCAACGACGACGATATACGCTACCTCGACAAGGAACAAACCCCGGTGACGTCAGACGACACGGTTAGCATCATTCCGTCGGTGGCCGGTGGGGGGGCGCAGTGAAAGACACGGTGACGTTACCCGGCTTGAGCAATGAAGAGGTGGCTCGTTACAGCCGGCACCTCATTTTGCCTGAAGTCGGTGTGGAGGGGCAGCAGAAGCTCAAGTCGGCGCGGGCTCTCTGTATTGGCGCCGGTGGGCTGGGTTCTCCGGTCGCCCTCTATCTCGCCGCGGCCGGGGTGGGTACGATTGGGATCGTTGATTTCGACGAAGTCGACTATAGCAATCTCCAACGCCAGATCATTCATGGGACACCTGACGTCGGACGTTCCAAGCTCGCTTCGGCCAAGTCCAAGCTGAACGCTCTCAACCCGGAAGTTGAGGTGGTGCCCCACGAGATGGCATTGTCGTCGCAAAACGCGCTGGATCTATTTGCCGGCTACGATTTTGTCGTCGACGGCACCGACAACTTTCCGACCCGGTATCTCGTGAACGATGCCTGCGTCATTTCCGGAAAGCCAAACGTCTACGGCAGTATTTTTCGATTCGAAGGGCAAGTGTCGTTGTTTGCGACCACCGGGGGCCCCTGTTACCGCTGTATGTTCCCGGAGCCGCCCCCCCCGGGGCTGGTGCCGAGCTGCGCCGAGGGTGGAGTGCTCGGGATTTTGCCCGGTGTGGTCGGAACACTGCAGGCGACCGAAGCCGTCAAGCTGATTCTGGGCGCGGGTGAGCCACTCGTCGGACGATTCTTGTTATTCGACGCGCTCAAGATGCGGTTCAGGGAGCTGAAGGTACGACGGGATCCGGACTGCCCGGTATGTGGCGACCATCCGACCGTGACCAGTCCGATCGACTACGACCAATTTTGTGGCGTTGCACCGGCCACGGCGCACCCGGTCGCGCCGGTCGCTGGAGGCGACGAGGCCACGGTGGAGGAGCTCAAGGCCCGGCTCGACCGCAACGAGCAGTTCCTGTTGCTTGATGTGCGCGAGACACGCGAGTTTGAGATCTGTCGTATCCCAGGGTCCGTACTCATTCCCCTTGGCGAGCTGTCGACGAGACTGGCTGAGATCGAAGGAAATAGGGACATCGTCGTGCATTGCAAGTCCGGTGCTCGCAGTGGGAAGGCGGTACGGCTCCTGCAGAAGGCGGGCTACCCGGGCGCCCGAAATCTGAAAGGTGGTATCCTCGCCTGGATCGATCAGATCGACTCCTCCTTGCCGAAGTACTAACGACAGGGCGCTTTCATGCTGCGACTATCCAAGAAGGCGGAGTATGCGTTGATGGCACTGAAGGATCTCGCCGCCCGATCCGAGACCGAGGCCGCCAGCGCGCGTGAAATCGCAGAACGCTACGGGATTCCTGTCGAGTTGATGGCCAAGGTGTTGCAGCGTTTGGTTCGTCAGGATCTGCTGGCGTCGCATCATGGGACACGCGGGGGCTATCAGTTGTCACGGGCGGCAAGTCGTATCTCGGTGGCCGACGTGATTGACGCAATCGACGGGCCAGTGATGGTGACCGCCTGCACCAGTGCCGACGATGGTTGCGAACAGTACGACACGTGCAACATTCGTGATCCGTTATGGCGGATCAAAGATCAGATCGTGCACGCGCTGAACTCCTATAGCCTCCAGGCGTTGGCCGCCGAGGAGCCGCCGCTGGTCCCGATCTCGGTACCCAGTCGCCCGGGGTACAAGCTGGATGCGGCGGGCAAGGCCGGTGGCAAGAGCCCCGCTGCATTCGACCGGCGCTGAATTCCGTCTTGACTGTGCTGCTTCTCGGTCGACGAAGCAACAAAGCGGTGGCCAGAGAGTTGTATGTTCGCCAAGCGGTCACCGCAGGTTCCGATTTACATGGATGCGCACGCGACCACTCGGGTCGATCCGAGGGTGGTCGAGGCGATGCTGCCGTACTTTGACGTTGCCTACGGCAATGCGGCCAGCCGCCATCACCAGTTTGGGTGGACGGCGCGCGACGCGGTGGCAGCGGCGCGAGACACTATCGCTCAGCTGATCGGCGCCTCGCCACGTGAGATCGTCTTTACCAGCGGGGCGACGGAGTCGAACAATCTTGCGATTAAGGGGAGCGTCGAGGCGGCGCGGGATCGCGGCAATCATGTCGTGACCGTGTCGACCGAGCACAGGGCTGTCCTTGACCCGTGTGCCCGTCTCGAGCAGCAAGGAGTAAGAGTCTCGTATTTGCCGGTTGCACCAGAAGGCTTGGTCTCGCCGGTGGCGCTCGAGCGGGCCATTGAGCCGGACACGGTGTTAGTGACCGTCATGTGGGCCAACAACGAGATCGGGGTCGTCCAACCGATTTCTGAGCTCACGAGAGTCACCCTGGCCCACGGTGTTCCCTTTCACACGGACGCGGCGCAGGCCGTTGGGTTTGTTCCGATCGATGTCCAGACGACACAGGTTGACCTGTTGTCGCTGACCGCCCACAAGGTCTACGGGCCCAAGGGCGTCGGGGCGTTGTTTATTCGGAACGGGTCGGCCGTTGCCCCCATGATCGACGGGGGCGGTCATGAGCGTGGGCTCCGGTCGGGGACATTGAATGTCCCGGGGATTGTTGGTTTTGGTCGTGCCGTGGAGTTGTGCCGGGACGATATGGCCGGTCAAACCACCGAGCTTCGCCGGCTTCGTGACCGATTGTGGCGGCATCTTGACGAGGCGGTCGATGGTCTGTCGGTTAACGGTTCCGTAACCGCGCGTCTTCCGCACAATCTGAATATCACCGTCGAGGGTGTGAGCGGCGAGCCACTGCTCGCGGGGCTCAGCGAGGTGGCGGTGTCGTCGGGAGCCGCGTGCAGTTCGAGCCGTCGTGAGCCGTCACATGTGTTGTTGG
>JAYZGM010000144.1:0-14650 GCA_036336225.1 Acidobacteriota bacterium
CCATCACCCACGGTCTGGAACACCGTCTGGTCGGGGTCCAGTTGCTGACGTTGCTGGTCGTAGTACGCGACCCGCACATTGGTCCCACATTCAACCGTCCCGTACCCCGGATCGAGCTCGCCAATCAGTAAACGTAGGACCGTCGTCTTACCCGCGCCGTTCGGGCCGATCAGTCCTACCCGGTCCGTCCGTAGGATCCGGGTCGTGAAGTCTCGTACCACCACGGTCTCCCCGAACGCGTGGGTCACCTCGTGCGTCTCGAACACCACCCGTCCAGATAGCGCGCCGGCGGTCGCTTGCATGTCCACTCGTCCCGGCGCGAAGCGACGCGTGGCCCGTTCGACCCGCAAAACCTCGAGCGCTTTTACTCGGCCCTCGTTTCGGGTTCGTCGGGCCTTGACCCCTTTGCGGAGCCAGGCCTCCTCGGCCACGAGTGTCTTGTCCTGCTTTTCCTGTCGTCCCCGCTCGTCGGCCAACCGCTCTTCACGTCGTCGCAGATAGTTCGCATAGTCACCCGGCCACGATGAAATCCGGCCACGGTCGATTTCGACGATCCGGGTCGCGATACGTTGCAGGAAGTGACGGTCGTGGGTCACCACGATGACCGCTCCTGTATAGCTCGTGACCAGCGTCTCCAACCATCGAATCGTCGCGATATCCAGGTGGTTCGTCGGCTCGTCTAGCAACAACACATCCGGCTCGGCCACCAACGCTTGAGCCAGAAGCACGCGACGTCGCCACCCGCCGGACAACGTGTCGACGATGGCGTCGGCGGAAAGCCCCAACCGATTCACGACCTGCTCCACCCGTTGCTCCAGACGCCACCCGTCGTGTTCTTCGAGCGTTTGTTGCAGTCGCCCAAGCTGTTCGAGTTGTCGCGGCGACGTCTCGTGACTCAGCTCCACGGCCGTGTGATGGTAGGCCGCCACGAGCGCGCCCAGCTCGCCGATACCATCCGACACCACGTCAAACACCGGGCGCGTGGAGGAGAGCGGCACGTCCTGCACCAGCGCCGCCATGCGCACGCCACTCCGACGGTGCACCTCGCCTCGATCGGGTTGGATCGCGCCTGACAATATACGCAACAGCGTGGACTTCCCGCTCCCGTTCGGACCCAGCACACACACGCGCTCACCGCGGTCGACGCGCAACGTACCGTCTTCCACGAGCGGCTCCCGGCCATAGGCGATCGAGATACCCTCGGCACTGACCAATGGCATCAGGACCGGCTCAGGATGCACCGGACCGACGGTGACGGTATCGCATCACGGTGGTCGGACGAGGAATCGGCGTTGACGGCGCGGAGAGACGTACCCCACAACGCACCGGGATGCCAGACAGTCGACACGAGCACGACCGCAACCGTCCACACTCTCATCCGAACCGCAAGTGAACGCCAACCACGATCGGGGGTCGAAACAAGCCCCATCGGCGACCGCATGCTCTCTGGTGCTCCCCGAGGTCGTGCAGCAGCCGGTTCAGGTGCGTGAACGGAGACGACAGACAATTCAGCGCCCGCGATTGGTGATGACTTGATCCGCTTGGCGAATAAACCGAACATCGGTCCGACCTGCGATCGTCGTCAGCCCTTGCCGTGGCACGCGGGCTCGCCGTGCCTCGAACGGCCGAAAGCTCGTGTGCACGACGCCACCAGCCGTGTCAATCACCTGAAGAAAACTGGCAACCACGATTCCTCGTCCCGATCCCGCCAGCGTTCTAGTAGCCCGTGGTGAACCCCGGCGTCGCACCGAGAGCGGCACGGCGCCCGTTCTAGCAAGACGCAACGAGAGAGCAACTTTCGCATGTGTTACTGAGGAGCGACGCTGCCAGGCCGGATGCCCCGCCCCGGAATTATTTCGCGAATCACGGTGGAGACACGAGGATGGCCTCCGTTGCCTCTCCCCGTCTACTGGTGAATCGGTCACTGGAGACAACATTTCTTGAACTTCTTCCCACTCCCACATGGACATGGTGAATTGCGGCCGAACGACGGACGGCCTCGCTTCAGCTCCTGACCAAACGCTCGCAGACGCGCTCCCAAATCCTGGCGAAAGACACGCTCGAGGGCCTCGTAGAGCACCGGATGTTTTCGTTGCATCACTCTCGGTCGCTCAAAAAAATACTCGGTGGCCACGGCAAAGAACTCCGCTTCATTGGTGAGCGCATAACGATTGATATCACTGGTACGATCCTCAATCTCTTTCATCTTACGACGTACCAAATCGACCCAGGGACCAATCGCCTGGGGGACCAGCCCCACACCGGGGATCCCATCGATGACACCATCGTCCTTGTCCACCAGGTGGGCAAACTCGTGGACACCGACATTCCGTTTATCGGTCGGGGTCCGGAACCCCTGGATGAGGTCCGGCTTCGACAGAATCATGAGCCGATTCAAACTTCCGGTTCCCACCATGCCAAGAATGTTATGGTCGCGCCGGTCACCGAAATCGAACTCACCGTCAAACCGACCGGGATACACCAACACCTCCCGGATCTGGTCCCATTCCCACGCCGGATAGCCAAAGACCGGAATCACCGCGCTCGCCCCAACCAGCACCACGGTCGTCGTGTCCAGCAGTGTCTTGACACCCGTGATCTGCTTCTCGCCGAGAAACACCTGCAGATCGCGTCGAAATCGTTGCTGGGCGACAGGGTCCAGTGCTCGGAAGAAGACGACATCGCGTTGTAAGACCGTTTCCCACTCCGGAGGAAACGGCTCTCGCAGAATCGCTCGCCGTTTCCGGATTCTCGCTGTCTGCCAGTGATACATGCCGAGCGCGGGTGCGAATGCCAGGACCACCGTCGTGCCGATGGGACGACCAGCACGAATCAGCGCCGTCGCGGCCAGCGCCGCTACGAGCAACACAAGCCCCGCCCACACTAGCGCCCACTGCCGAACCCCACGCTCCCACCGGCTGTCTGCGACAACTGTACTCTGCCGGCGGTCTGCCCCGTCGCTCACCACCATCTCAGGGTCCATCATCGTCCCCCGCGCGGCTGTGATAGGGTGCGACCGTCTGCCACGGAACCGTGCTCCGTGAGGCCACGCCAGGTATGCCCAGTCAGCAGTCCGTCCTCGTACTGTTTGCTCATCCGGCCCTCGAGAAATCCCGTGTGAATGCATGTCTTGCCGAGTCAGCCTGTGACGTCGGCGGTGTGACATTTCACGACCTGTATGAAGCCTATCCTGAGTTCGATATCGATATTCAGCGGGAACAACAGCTCCTCACGACGCACTCGACCATTGTGCTCCAACACCCGATGTCTTGGTACTCCACGCCGGCGCTCGTGAAGCAATGGCAGGACCTGGTCCTGGAGCACGGGTGGGCGTATGGCTCCCGGGGTACGGCGTTGGTGGGCAAACGTTGTTTGAGTGTCATTAGCACCGGGGGACGCGAAGATACGTATCGGCACGACGGGCCACGGGGTGATTCGATGACCGATCTCCTGTCGCCGCTCCGCAAGACGTTCGAGCTCTGCGGGATGGACTATTTGCCACCGTTTGTCGTGCATGGCACACACGGGATGTCGGCGGCGCGGCTGGACGCTCACGCACGAGACTATCGCAAGGTGCTCGAAGCCCTTCGCGACGACAGTCTCAACCTCACCCGCGCCCGGCAGTATCCGCGTCTGAACTGGCGGCTCGACGAAATCTTGTCCAGCCCTTCGTAGCGGACACGGCAGAAGCACTCGGGTCGTCAGGAGGACAGATGGAGGACGGCGGTTTCTACGAACAAGCGTTGGTCTATCTGGCGGCTGCGGTCGTCGCGGTTCCGGTCGCCAAACGTCTCGGTCTCGGCTCGGTGCTCGGATACTTGCTCGCGGGCATCGCCATCGGTCCGTTTGCGCTCGGTTTCGTCGCCGACGAGGGTCAAAATATCCTCCACTTCGCCGAATTCGGCGTGGCATTGATGCTGTTTCTCATCGGGTTGGAACTCGAGCCAACCCGGGTATGGCGTCTGCGCGTTCCGATCGTCGGGGTCGGCGGGGTGCAGGTTGTCGCAACGACCCTGGTCGGGGCAGTGATCGGCGTCGCGGCCGGTCTCGACTGGCGCACGGCAGTGGCCATCGGTATGACGCTCGCCCTGTCCTCGACGGCCATCGTGCTCCAGAACCTGCAGGAAAAGGGCACGCTCGACACCGGTAGCGGTCAACACGCATTCTCCGTGCTTCTGTTTCAGGACATGGCGGTGATTCCGATCCTCGCCATTCTGCCCCTGCTCGCGGTCGTGCCCCCCGCCCACGCTACTCATAACCAGGGCACAACGTGGGTCGCCGGTCTCCCTCCGTGGGCCGAAACCCTGGTCGTGCTCGGCGCGGTCGGGGTCATCGTGTTCGCCGGTCAGTTCTTGGTGCAACCGGTCTTCCGGGCGATCGCTCGAACCGGGCTCCGAGAGATCTTCACGGCGGCGGCGTTGTTGGTGGTGATCTCGACCGCGGTCTTGATGACGAAGGTCGGGGTTAGTCCAGCGCTTGGGACGTTCGTCGCCGGCGTGGTCCTGGCCCGCAGCGAGTACCGTCACGAGCTCGAGAGTGACATCGAGCCGTTCAAAGGACTCCTTCTTGGGCTGTTCTTTGTCTCGGTCGGCGCCTCGATCGATTTCGGACTGGTCGTCGCGCAGCCGGGGCAAATCGCCGGTCTGGTGGCGATGGTCATCGTCGGAAAATTCGTCATTCTTCTGACGTTGGGTCGGTGGTTCACACTCAGTCTCGACCAGAACCTCGTGTTCGCATTCGCGCTCGCGCAAGGGGGCGAGTTCGCATTCGTGTTGTTCTCCTTCGCGGTACGATACGGGGTCGTACCGGAATCGATTGCGGCCACCTTCATCGCCGTCGTGGCGCTAACTATGGCGGCGGCGCCGCTGATGATGCTGCTCAACGAGCGCGTCCTGCTCTCCCGCCTGGGCACCCGAGAGTCCGTGCCCCGTCCGGCCGATCCGGTGGACGAGCGTAACCCCGTGATCATCGCCGGTTTTGGCAGTTTTGGGAGCGTCGTGGGCCGGCTGCTCCGGGCGAATGGGGTCGGAGCCACCGTCTTGGAGATCGACTCCGACCGCGTGGACCTGCTCCGTAAACTCGGTCTTCGTGTGTTCTACGGTGACGCCACACGCCACGATCTCCTTCGAGCCGCCGGGGCCGAGGATGCGCAGCTGTTGGTGCTCGCCCTCGATGATCCGGTCAAGAACCGCGAGCTCGTTGACACCGCCCGGAAGCACTTCCCCAATCTGACGCTGCTCTCACGAGCCGGTGGTCGACAACACGCCTACGAGCTCATCGATACCGGGGTGGTCCACGTGTTTCGCGACACGCTGGAGTCATCGCTCCAGCTGGGGGTTCGAGCCTTGCGACTGTTGGGGTTTCGGGCGTATCAGGCCCAGCGCGCCGCCCTGACATTCCGACATCACGACGAGCTCGCGCTCCGCGAGCTGGCTATGATGCGACACGACCAACCCCGATACATCGACACGGCGCGTCGGCGGATCGAGGATCTCGAGCAGATGATGCTGAGCGACTCGTCCGAGGAAGGCGACGGGAGAGATGCTAGCTGGGATACCGATTCATTACGCCGTGAGTTTGGTGGGGTGTCAGCGTAAGGCCGACCTCACGCCAGGACCCGAGGACGCTAGTCTCGACGCCGGACGGACCGGATGACGACCGCCTCGTCGGGCAGATTGTTCGTGACCGGAGTCGCCGCGATGCGGTCGACGACGTCAGTCCCATCAATGACTCGCCCGAAGACGGCGTAGCCAAAATCGCGTACCCCATTGTTCAGGAAGTCGTTGTCCGCCGTATTGATAAAGAACTGGTCGGTCGCGCTGTCGATCTCGCTCGTGCGCGCCATGACAATCGTGTAATGGTCGTTGGTGAGCCCGTTCTCGGCTTCGTTCTTGATCGGATCCCGCGTCGGTTTAGTCCGCATCTCCGAAGAATAAGCGCCCCCCTGGATCATGAACGTCTGGATGACGCGGTGGAAAACCGTGTTGTCATAGTGCTCGGCGTCCGCATACGCCAGAAAGTTCTCGACGCTAATTGGCGCTGCGGTTGGCGCGAGCTCGACCGTGATCTCACCAAAGCTAGTGTCCATCACGACGACTGGCGCGTCCTGAGCCATCACCGGCATCGTGACGAATCCCAGCGTCACACAGACGGCCACGAGACCTACACAACTGCGATACCCCATCCCGACCACGCTCCCTTTCTCTACCCAGCCCACGTCACGATGGTATCACCTGTCTCGCTGTGTTTCCGGGTGACCCGAGTCATCGAGTCCCCTAGTCCTGACTTGATGTACTGGCCGGCGACCGTGGCATCGTCTCGACCGGAAAGCGGGGCAAACGGTCGTCTCGTGTCGCGAGATGATAGACTGCGGCCGCAATGGTCGTGGCCGAGGCCACTGCGTCGTGTTCCAGCACCCGCTCGTAGGTGTCGAGGTTCGTGTGCCACGTATAGGTCCCGTATTGAATCGGGTCTTGCGTGATGCTGATCCCTGGCAGACCCGCCTCGTTGAAAGACGTGTGGTCCGAACCACCACGGCGCCGGCTCCTCGTTGTGGTCGCGCCTATCACTCCCAAATCGCGGAACGGCGCGAGCACGGTATCAAGGAGCTCACCCGCTTCGGGCGGTCCAAACACGGTTGCACCGCGGGCCCTCCCGGTCCCCGCGTCGATGTTGAAGTAGCCGGCAAAGAGCTCGTGTTGTGGTGTCGGCTCCTCGGCACTCCCGAAATGCTCCTCCACGTAGGCTTGTGAGCCGAGTAACCCCTGCTCCTCCCCTCCCCACAACGCGACCCGTATGGTCCGCCGCGGCGCGACGTCAAGGGCTGACAGAATCCGCACGGCTTCCATCATGACGGCGACCCCGATCGCGTTGTCGGTCGCACCGGTCGCGGCATGCCATGAGTCGAGATGACCACCAAGCATGACAACCTCGTCGGCCAAGTCGGTGCCGGGCAGTTCAGCGATGGCATTATGCGCGATGCGCCCGTCCGGATGGGTCTCGTTCCGGATGTCGAGCTCGAGCTCGACCGGGACATCACCAAACGCGTCAAGCCGGGCAAGTCGACCGTAGTCCTCGTTGCGCATGACAACCGTGGGAACCGCCTGCTCGATATCGTAGGTCCGATTCTGAAACGCACGAATCTGCCCGTGGTCTCGACCCGCATCATTAACGCGAGCCACGGCTCCGGCGTCACGTAAGAACACGGCCACCTTGGCCTCGACCTCTCGCCCAGCGAGCGGCGGCTCCGCGTCCTCTTCACCACGCGGGGACCGCGTGCCGCCACCACCTCGGCGTTGCCCACCACCGCTTGGTGGGCGGCGAAAGTTGCGCTCGAGCTGCGCATCCTCCCGCCGGCGCGTGCCGCCGGTCATGGTTACTCCCACCGTCACGGGTGTGCCGACCATGACCACCGCCCCAGCGATGTGAGCCCGGACCGACTCCAGGTGAGCGTCCAGTTGAGACGCCGTCGGTCGCTCCGGCACGGTGAAGTGATAGACGGGAGCCCGGACCAGCCCAGCAGTACCAGGCGTCCAGGCCAGAGCCTCCACGACCAGGGCATCGGTGACCGGCGACACGACATGCACGCTCAGCCGCTCGTTTGACCACCCGGGATGCCCAAATTCGAAGGGTTCAAGATGACCATTTGTCAGTCCCCACGCCTGGAGCTGCTCAATCGCCCATTCCCCCGCCGCGCGTAGATTGGGTGATCCAGTCAGTCGAGGACCATACACGTCCGTCAGTTTGTGGAGCGTCGACATAATCTGCGAGTTGGTCGTCGCCTCTCGTCGGATACGCCAGTTCATCTCGGTGTCGATGTGCTCTTGCGCAGCGATGTTCACCATAGAGGTCAACGAGAGGACGACGCACATCATCACGCGTGGCATTATGGATCTTCCCCTTCGTTTTCCGGTCGGACCGGCGCGTCGGCGCCTCGTGGCCGTCAGGCCCGAGCCAGACGATATCGCAACAGCTGGGTCCAAAGGACTGAGAACAGACAGTAGGCAAGGAAATAGTGGAACCCGGGTCCCAGCACGGACGTAAGCTGGGTCTGCATACCAACATCGATTTGCTGCAGCAACACCGGCACACTGAAGCTGTTGGCCTGCGCTTGATCACGCGTCGCGAGGAACGCGAGAAACACGGCGACGACGAAGACATCCGCCATCGACCACTTTCCAATGAGATCGACCAAGCGTACCAACCACGCGCGGGTCTGTTGCCGCACCACCAAGAGTGACGCCAACAACATTGAGCCCTTGACGACGGGCACGATGATGCTAAAGAGCAAGATGAGAAACGACACAAGATAGTCCGCCGACCCCCACAGCTCCCGTACCGTACCCAGAATGGATCGGGTCTGTTCGTAGACGGTCACCTCGATCGGTTCGGGGATGATGGCCGCCTCGACCTGGGTCGTGATGGTGACGCCATAGATCGGGAGCGTCACGCCAGGCACCAGCAATACGAAGTTGACCAGGGTCAGAACAACGATCAGCATCTTCACGATGCGCCGCCCTTCCTGATCGCGTCAATTTTCTTGTCGCGGGTTGAGATGAACTGCCCCAGATCTCGACGGTGATTAGCCTCAAGCTGCCGTCGCGCCTCCGGGTCGAAGGTCGTCGCCAGGGAAGCGCCAAACAGAATCTCCGCCTCCGCCAACTTGGCGTCATAGTCACGCCTCGCGGCCGCGATCGCCTGCTTTTGGTCGTCGGTGAGGGTGGCCGGACCCTCGGCCCCCTCCTTGGCCTCCGCGTCCTTCGCACGCAAACGCTCCATGGCCAGCTCGACGGCGCTCTTCGGGGCGTTGTTCGACACGTCCACCTTCTCCTTCGATTCGGAATTCCAGGGGCTGACTATGAAACGGCGATTATAGCCCCTGCGGCCGATTCCCACTGGACTGCCGGAACGCGGCCGCCCTCCTTCGTCGCAGCCTTCCGAGACGGGGTCCGCGTCCCGCTCAGTACCGCACGGGGTTCCCGGACGGGCTAAGATCGTTCGACGATGACTTTGATCTCGCGCCGCGCCATGCTCCAGGCGTTCGCTGCGCACGGGCTTGTCGCCCGCGCAACCCACGGACAACCCACCGTGGCCCCTCCCAAACCTCTTTCTCCGAACGCGGTCACCCACGACTGGGTGTCATTTTTGGGGCCGACCCACAACGCAGTCTCCACCGAGACACACCTCAGTCGGTCATTGCCAGCCCCGCTCGTATGGCAGATGGACAAGGGCACGGGTTACACCTCTCCAGCCATATCCGGCGAGCGGCTCGTGTTTCTGCATCGTATCGGGGACCACGAGCAGGTGGAGGCCCGTCACCCGGCCACCGGCGAGCGACAGTGGGAATTTCGATACCCGACGTCGTATCGAGACCGATACGGCTACAACAACGGTCCTCGCTCCAGCCCCGTTATCCAGGGAGACCGGGTGTATACGATGGGGGCCGAGGGCAAGCTCTATTGTTTTGATTTGGCGACCGGCGCCGGTATCTGGAGTCGTGACCTCCGGGCAGACTACGGGGTCCGACAAGACTTCTTTGGCACGTCGTCGACCCCTCTGATCGTGCAGGACCGACTCATCGTCAACGTCGGCGCCCCCGGGGGGCCCTGTGTGGTGGCGTTCGATACATCGACCGGACGCCAAGTCTGGGGGACCGGTGACTGGGGACCAAGCTACGCGTCGCCCGTGCCGGCCATCATGCATGGCGAACCTCGCGTCTTCGTATTCGCCGGTGGTGAGTCGAGCCCTCCGAGCGGGGGGCTGTTGTCGATCAATCCCGCAACCGGCGAGATCGATTTTGCCTTCCCTTTTCGCAGTCGTACATACGAATCGGTCAACGCGTCGTGTCCGGTCGTGTTCGACGACAAGGTGTTCGTGTCGGCAAGCTACCGTACGGGAGGGGCGCTCGTTCAGGTGCTCCCCGACTTCACACACGAGGTGGTGTGGAAGACACAGGAGTTCGGGCTGCACTTCAATACCCCGATCTATCGAGACGGCTTTCTCTACGGGTTCGACGGTCGCAATCAAGGCGACGCGTCACTGGCATGTGTCGACGTCGCCGATGGGCACGTCGTCTGGCGGGAGATTCCCGAATGGACCGAGACGTTCGAGCAGGGGGGACGAAGCCGACAGATCCGACTCGGCACCGCGCGCGGCTCACTACTAGCCGTCGACGGTCACTTTCTTGCCCTGGGTGAGCTGGGGCATCTGTTGTGGCTCGACCTTACCCCGGACGGCTACCGGGAGATCTCTCGGACATGGTTTGCCGCGGCGAGCGAGTCCTGGACGCTCCCGGTCCTGAGCCGAGGGCTGTTGTATGTCCTTCAGAACACTCGTGACGTGCTGACCGGCGCCGGTCCCTGTCTTCGGTGTTACGACTTGCGCGCCTAACTCGCGTTCTCGTAGTAAGCCGTCGAACGCGTCAGAACGTCCGGAGTCGGATCTCGTCTCGGTCCGCGTCGATATGGCAAGCGGGCCCCCACCGTTGCAGGTGGCGCGCACGCCGTCGCCACGCCGCGCAACGAAACGGGAAGGTCGCGAGACAAATCCGTCCGCCCGGACAGTTCGGCGTCGATCTGGGCGCCAAGCAGCCCGGGCCAAAGGCGTTGTTGCATTCGAGCAGCGCTGAATCCCGCAAGGGGACACTGTTCGGCTTTGATCCCGCGGAGTCGAGAATGCCCAATGAACTCCTTCGTCGCGCCTGGCAATGGCCGAGCTCGGCGATACCACGCCAGGCTCTCAGTGCCACGCGGGCGTTTACCAAGAACCGCGAGCCTTCTGCGACGGTCTCGTGGGTTACCACCCGAGCCACCCGTACACCACCGCCACCAACCGCTCAGGCATTCGACGAGGTTCTCGGCTAAAAAGGTTCCCCTCCCTCCGTGCCTCGCGATATAGAGAAGGTCTCAATACGAGATCCTTTGGTCGTCGTGGCCGCCGGGCCGGGTCCCGACCGAGCATTCCTCGGACGGCCCTCGTCGATCTTCAGCGTCGAGGACCAAGCAGCGCTATGCCCGGCACGACAAATGTCAGCACCCGTTTGACCGTACGTGTACAGTTTCGAAACGATAGTGGGATGCTCGGGCCGCTCGCGTCCGAAATCATCCGTCTGGGTGGCGACATCGGCGCCGTCGGTCGGGTTTCGGTGAACAACGGCCAGATGGTTCGTGACCTCACGATCAACGGTCGTGATAACGAGCGCGCGACCTCCCTGATTGACGGTATTCGCGTGCTCGACGACTTCACCCTCCTCCATCATTCGGATCGCACATGGCTCTTGCATTTGAGTGGCACGATCGAGATGGTCAGTCGCGCCCCGATTCCCAACCAGGTATGCTGACCGTTCCCATGCTCAAGAAGATGACCCGGGATGCCGTGATCTTTGCCATGGCGAACCCCACGCCCGAGATCATGGGGGAGGGGGCCGTCCCACATGTTCGCATCATGATCACGAGCCGATCAGACTACCCGAATCAAATCAACAACGTGCTGGCGCTCCCGGGGGTGTTCCCAGACGCTCTCGACGACACGGCGATCAACGACGAGATGAAGCGCGCCGCCAAGGCGGCCCGCACAACCGGCGTAGCTCGGCGAGAGAGCAAGGGCTAGCCGTGCATACGCTCTTGCTAGTTCCCACCGAGCGCGAACGTCTTCATCTCGCCCGACAGCCGGGCTTTGGAGTCGACGCGCCATGTGCACTGTGCGGTTTCGGGCCGGTGGCGGCGGCGGCCAACGCCCGTCATGCGATCGCGCGACACTCTCCCGAACGGGTGATCGTCGTCGGCATCGCGGGGACCTTCGACCCGGTCGGGCTCCCGATCGGGAGTGCCGCGGTCTTTCCCGCGGTGGTGATGCACGGGATTGGGGTCGGCGGCGCCTCATCATTCGTATCGGCGGCCAAGCTCGGATTCAGACATTGGCCGCCGCCGATGTTTCGCGACAACGACCCCGACGCACCGGACCAGCTCTCTCTTAACTGCCCGGTCCCCCCCGCCGGGGGACCGCTGCTCACGTGTTGTACCGCGTCGTCGACGTCCACCGAGGCCGCCGAGCGTCGTCGTCAGTTTCCCAACGCGGTGGCCGAAGATATGGAAGGGTTTGGAGTGGCGCTCGCGGGTCATCTCGCCGGTGTGCCAATCGCGATCGTGCGTGGGATTTCAAACCAGGTCGGCGACCGCGAATTCGAACGATGGCAAATCCAGGAAGCGCTTGAGGCGGCGTATCTTGTGGCGACCGACCTCCTTGGTCGATCGACCTGGAACGACATGGCGTGACCCCGATCCATCTCGGTATTTCGACCTGTCCAAACGACACGTTCGCCTTTCACGGGATTCTCGAACGTCAGGTCGATCCTCGGGGGCTCGACTTTCGTATCGAGCTTCTCGATGTCGAGGAGCTCAACCGCCGACTGTTTGTGGGCGACTTCGACGTGGCGAAGGCCAGTTTTCACGCCGCGTTGCTGCTCTCACGCGATCTTGGCGTGCTGCCCGTCGGCTCTGCCCTCGGGTTTGGGGTCGGACCGCTACTCCTCGCGGCCCACGCCGATACGTCTCCGGACCGGCCACTGACCAACGTGACGGAACCGCGACCGGCCCGTGTCTTGTGCCCGGGCGAACACACGACCGCGACCCTCCTCTACAAGCTCTTTCATCCCGGCCAGGGTAGGCTCCAGCAGGCGGTCTTTTCGGACATCATGCCAGCGCTCGTTGCGGGCGACGCCGAGTTTGGGGTCTGTATTCACGAGGGTCGCTTCACGTGGCAGGACCAGGGGCTCGCGCTGGTCGAAGATCTCGGCACTGTCTGGGAAACCCACACCGCCACCCCGTTACCCCTCGGCGGGATACTGGCTCGTCACCGACTCGGGCATCACACCATTGACAACGTCATCAGGGTGCTCACCGACTCACTCGCCTTCGCGCGCCACCACCGAGAGGAGACGGTGCCAACCATGAAACGCTACGCCCAAGAACTCACCGACGATATCCTACTTAAGCACGTCGACCTGTATGTGAATACCTGGACGACCGATCTCGGCGAAACTGGCCGCGCGGCCCTCGATATGCTGAGCCAGCAGGCTCGGGAGGTCCGCCTGGTACGACCTGGAGCACGACCGCTGACGGTGTTCTAGCCTATCGCCAAAAGGTTGGCGCCGGGATCGAAGACCGACTGTATCTCGAGGGATGAGCGTGGTCTCGTGGCCGCGGTTCTATCCTCTTAGAGCCCCAACAACCAGCGCCACCCATCCCACGAGAAAGCACACGCCACCGATCGGGGTGATGGCTCCCAACCAGCGCGTTCCAGTCAACGCCAGCAGATAGAGACTGCCTGAAAATACGACGATACCAGCGACAAACGCCCACCCGGCCGTGCCGATCCAATGACTCGGCCAGCGCGAGGAGGCCCACGCGACCGCAAGCAACGCCAAGGCGTGCGTCAGATGATACCGAACCCCGGTTTCATACACGGCCAGGAGGTCTACTGAAACGCGGTCACGCAACCCATGGGCGCCAAACGCGCCGAGCAACACTCCGAGCCCGCACAACCCGGCCCCCATCGCAAACCACCCTGCCACCATCTCTAGAAACCTGTAGACGCACCCTCCGTGGCGGTCATGCGCGCGGTCAGATATCGGAGGATGTCACGGACGGCGATCACGCCAGTCAACGCCCCCCCCGCACTCACGACCGGCAAATGCCGGTAGTCACCCACATCCACGCGCTGCACCGCGAACGCCACCTTGGCGTCCACCTCGACCGACTGCGAGTCGGTGGTCATGAACTCCGACACTGGTCGATTCTCGAATACGACGGCGTCCGTATTCAGCTTCATGAGCGCATCCCGCTCACTGAAGATACCCACCGGGCGGTCGGCATCGGCCACGATGACACATCCGATACCGCGATGGGCGGTTTCCGCGAAAGCACGTCCACACGATCGGCCCGGAGACGCCGCTCGACACCCATCACGGGATCCGGGAGATGGGTGTCGGCGAGCGACTGGCCCCACTCGGTGCACTCGTCCACCCCGTCGATATTCTCGGACCCACAGTAGAGGTAGTTCATGGAACGGTCCAGGTTTCGCCCGAGGTGAAGAGGGTATTCAAATCACCCGATCCCCGCTCCTTTCGGGCGGCGGCCACCTGGTCTCCGAGCTCCTCTTCATACCGGGGGGCGTCGACCGCGCGAAAGACCCCGATCGGCTCCGGATAGCCCTCCTCGTGACGCAGTCGACTGAGCAGATACGCCAAACTCGGTTCGGCGGCGCGCTCGTCGTGCACCAGGAGCTCCGCCTCGGCGACTTTCCCCGCCCCCAACTCCACGACCTGTGGCTCCAGCCCATTGAGCCGGATCCCCTTGTTCCGGTCGGTCCCGAACACCAATGGTGCGCCGTGTTCCAGCTCGATGGTATTCTCGGCCTTTGTTTGACGGTCGGTGGCGTATTGCCACGCGCCGTCGTTGAACACGTTGCAATTCTGATAGACCTCGACGAACGCGGTGCCCCGATGCTCCGCGGCCCGACGCAACACCATCTCGAGATGCTTGATATGGGTGTCGATAGACCGGGCCACAAACGTCGCCTCGCATCCGATAGCGATCGACAGCGGGTGAAGCGGGTTATCGATCGCGCCCATGGGCGACGTCTTGGTCTTCTT
>JAYZGM010000145.1:0-13306 GCA_036336225.1 Acidobacteriota bacterium
ACCGGGGTCCTCGGCGTACCCGTGTTCGGTCAAGACGAGCCCGTGTATCCGGTATACGACGGTTTTCACGTGACCGACGAAGGGCTCTATGTCCTGTCCTATGCGTATTTCAGCCACAATTTTGAACCCGTGACGGTGCCAGTGGGACCCGACAACCGATTCGAGTCACCGATGATCGATCGGCAGCAGCCAGTCACCTTCTTGCCGGGTCATCACCGGTTTCAGTGCGTGATGGTGTGGGGGCCCGGGTTCGACCGTGAATTACGGTGGACAGTCAACCACGCGGGGGTCACGACCACCACCAGCGACGACATGCTTCAGTACAACTGGGAGCTCGAAGCGGGCTCGCTCCGCAACGTGTTGCGTGACATCGACCCGTCGGCTGTACCACAGGGGGTCTGTCTCAATCGGTCTCCAACCGTACGTTTCCTGGGGCTACGCAGTGGGCCTGAGGGTGCCGCTCCTGAGCTTGTCGCAACCCTCGGGCGGCCACTGAAGCTTTTTGGAAGTACCCGGGACGAAGGGCTTCCGCGCGCTGGGACGCTGGAGGCGCAGTGGAGGGTGTTGAGTGGTCCGGGCGTCGTGACATTCAGCGCGCCCGACGAGCCCCGCACCCTGGCCTCGTTTGACACACCTGGCGTCTACAAGCTTGAACTGTGGGCAAATGATGGCGAGAAGCAAGGGACAAATCAGGTCATCGTCAGTGTGGAGCCTGAGCGCTGACGGTTCGCAACGTCTAACGGGTTTTGATAGTCAAAATTCGCGCCATCAGCATGCGCATTCGGAGTTGTCGTCGCTGCATGCCTGGACTACACTGGGTGTGTCTAGGCCGTCACCGGTTGGACGATAGGGTAGAAAAGGGGATTCGTGCGCGTATACATCGTCAACCCGAGCCATTTTTCCTTTGGCGCGGGTCTTATCACTACGCGGTGGCTCTATGTTCTCGCCGCGGCGACGCCAGACAAATGGGGAGATCCCATTCTGGCAGACGAGATCCTCGAGCCGTTTGACACTGAACGTCTTGAGCCTGGCGACGTAATTGGCATCGGGGTCCACACGGGCAACGCCCTGGTTGGGTATCAGCTCGGGGAGCGGGCCCGGGCCCGAGGCGCGTGGGTAGTGTATGGAGGGATCCACGCGACGCTGTATCCCGAGGAGGCGCACGAGCGCGGCGGCGCCCACGCGGTGGTCAAGGGTGATGGTGATATCGCGTGGGGGTTGGCGATTGAAGACTGCGCGAATGGTGCGCCAAAGCTGCTCTATGAGGGGGGGCAGGTCGACGCGGGCAAGTTTCGGCCCGCTCGATGGGACCTCCTTGAACGGGAACGACATCTTTGGGCTTCAGTGCAGACCGTCCGCGGGTGTCCAAAACATTGTTCCTTTTGCTCGGTGTGGCGGACCGACGGGCAGGAGCCGCGTCAACGCGGCGTGAACCCCGTGCTCGAGGAGATTGTCGAGTTGCGGCGCATGGGATTCAAGTTCGTCGCGCTGGCCGATGACAACTTCTATCCGGTCACGATCGAAGACTTGAGAATGGCGGACCGGCGGGAGGACAAGACACGCTACAACGAGCTGAAAGCGTTGCGTGATGAGCGGTTCGAGCTCATGGCGCAGATGGAGCAACTTCCCGACGATCTGGTCTTCTTGACCCAGATCACCATGGAGGCGGCGGAAGACCCGGAGTTTCTCCGCGCGATGAAGCGGGCACGCATCATGGGGGCGCTGGTGGGTGTGGAGTCGGTGACGCCAGAGGGATTGAAGGATGTCTACAAGGACTTCAATCTCGCGGGTGAGGAGCTTGTCACCCGGCTGAAGATGTTCAAGCAACACGGAATACACATTCTGGGCTCATTCATTTTTGGACTCCCGAGCGACACCCCGAGCACATTCGACGCGACAGCCGACCTCGCCAAACGCGCCGACATCACCTTCGCCCAATTCATGACGTTGACCCCGTTTCCCGGCACGCTCGACTTCGACCAGTGGGAAAAAGATAACGCCGGTACCATGCCGATGGTTGATGGTATTCCGGTGTCTCGTCACTGGCTCATCCCGCAGTCGAAACGCCCCAAGCTGCTGAACCCACATCCCGTGATGTCTCCAGAAGAGATCCGGCAACGCACCCTGACCGTGTGGTACGACTTCTACAGCGTTCGTGCCTCGTGGAAACGGTCGAATGTGGTGAAGTCGCTCAAGTCCCGTCTGGCCTTTGTCTTGGTCTCTCAGCTGTACCCCCAGATGTTCGCCAACACGGGGCTCGCCACCGACAGTGCCCGTGTCGTGCGGTCGACCAAGTGGGCGCGGATGCTGCTCAAGGCCTTGCAGCGAGTGTTTGCCGTGCCCCCGATGCCCGAACTCCAGGTTCCGTCCTCAGTGCCACCGGCGGCTCGGCGGGGGACTGCGGCCTGAGACTCTCCCCGGACGAGACTCTTCAGCGTCTATGATTGTGTGACCGGTCCCGCTTTGGGGACCGGTGTATCGTGTCGCGCTGACCGAGTGGGCCTCCAACCGGTCGGTTGAGGGTGGTGATACGACGGGCTCTCTCCGGTTGCAGGAAAGGATGTGGCGCGTGTGCTGGATACGATATGGTCTTGCGGGTCCGCGGGTAGGGTTGCTGGTCATCGCTCTACTTACGATCGCTCTCAGGGCGCAGGCCCAGGACCGGCAGCCGGAGCAAGAGAACCCCGACGGTGGCGGTGCTGAGACCACGGGCGCTGACACAGATGGCGCCGCGAGCGAGCCGGACGAGGACGGGCTGCAGCCGTATGAGACTGTCGTCACCGACGACGCGCTATCCGACCACGGCGTGTTTACTGTGCATCGGCTCGACGACAAGGTCTTCTACGAGATTCCGGTCGCTGAGCTGGGCCGCGAGTTTCTGTGGGTCAGTCAAATTGCCCGAACCACGGAGGGAATTGGCTATGGTGGCCAGGCGCTCGGAAACCGCGTGGTCAAGTGGGACCGGCGCGACGACCAGATCTTTCTCAAGAGTGTGTCCTACGCCATTGTCGCTGACGAGCGGCAGCCCATTGCGAACGCGGTCGCCGCGGCGAACAATGACACCATCGTAAAAGCGTTTGATATTGAGACGGTTTCTGACCTGGGGGCGCCCGTCATCGACGTCACAGGTCTATTCGATACCGAGGTGCCGGAGTTCAGTGCGCGGTCGCGTTTGCAGGCCCGTGGGTTTGCTCGAGATCGATCCTTTGTAGAACAGGTCCTCGTGTTTCCTGAGAACATCGAGGTCCGCGCCACACACACCTACACGCTTCCGTTTCCTGCCGAATCGGCGAATCGACGGTCCCGCTCGCGGCGACGTGGGATGCGGCCCGGGAGTGCCACGGTCGTCATCCACTACAGCATGGTGAGGCTCCCGGAGCAGCCGATGCAGCCACGGTTGTTCGACGAGCGTGTCGGGTATTTTTCGATACGACAGCTCGACTACGGTCGGACCGAGCATCGCTCACCACGGCGTCGATACATTACCCGCTGGCGACTCGAGAAACGGCATCCTCTCTCGGTGATGTCCCAGCCAGTGAACCCGATTACCTACTGGATCGACCCGGCGACACCGGCCCAATGGGTGCCTTACATCAAGAAAGGAGTCGAAGCGTGGCAACCGGCATTCGAGGCGGCCGGATTTACCCGGGCCGTGGTCGCTCGTGAAGCGCCGACAGCCGAGGATGACCCGACCTGGCATCCCGAAGACGCACGCTATTCGGTCATTCGGTGGTTGCCATCCACGGTGGAAAACGCGTCCGGTCCGCATGTGCATGACCCTCGGACGGGCGAGATCCTCGAAGCCGACATCCAGTTTCATCACAACGTCATGAATCTTGTCCGTGACTGGTATTTCGTGCAGGTCGGCCCACTCGACCCGCGGGCGCAGCAGTTGCCGTTGCCAGACGACCTGATGGGCGAGCTGCTCGCCTACGTTGTCACGCACGAGGTGGGACACACACTTGGTTTCCAACACAATATGAAGGCGAGCTCGCTTTACCCGCTCGACCGGCTTCGTGACCCGGCCTGGGTGGCGACGATGAGTCACACCCCGACGTTGATGGACTACGCGCGATTCAACTACGTGGCGCAACCTGAGGATGGGATTGCGGTGGCGGATCTGATCCCGAAGATCGGCCCTTACGACCGATGGGCCACGCGGTGGGGCTACGCGCCGATCGCGGGAGCGGCCAGCCCGGACGACGAGAAACCGACACTCGACGCGTGGGCTCGAGAGCAAGAAGACACGGCGTGGCTCAGGTTTTCGACGCCAGGGTCTCGGAACGCAGATCCCGGCCAGCTCACCGAGGCGGTCGGTGATGCGGATGCGGTGGAATCGACACGTCTAGGGCTCAAGAATCTCGAGCGCGTGGCCGGCATGCTGTTGTCGGCTACGCACGTCCCCGGCGACCCATATGACGACCTCGACGAGCTGTACGCGCGATTAGTGGGCCAGTGGGTGATCGAGATGCGGCACGTGGCGGCAGTGGTAGGTGGTATGACCTCGCAACAGAAACACCATGGTCAGGACGGTGTTCGATTCACCACGATCGACCGGGAGACCCAGGCGGCGGCGGTCGCGTTTCTGAACGAGCAGGCCTTTGTGGCCCCGACGTTCATCGCCAACCCGGCGATCTTGCGGCGGATCGAGCCGGTTGGGGTTCTTGACCGCGTGCGGACCAGCCAGACGCGTGTGCTGCGCTCACTCCTTCAGGTGGCGCGCCTTGACCGGCTGGTCGAGCAAGAGGCGATTGACGGAGCGAGGGCCTATCCCGCGATCGACTTCTTGAGCGATCTTCGGGAGGGGTTGTGGAGCGAGCTTACCGAGTCGGTGGTGAGTATCGACGCGTATCGACGGAACATCCAACGTGTATATGTGGAGCTCATCGATGAGCGCCTTAACGGAGGTTCACCGGTCGTGGGTGATGCGCGCCCGTTTCTTCGCGGTGAACTCCGGGCCCTCGAGCAGACGATCGCGGCCGTCGTGACCAACGTGTCGGATCGTGCCACTCGGCTTCATCTCGAGGATGTGCAGCATTACATCGCGGAAAGTCTCGATCCCTTGACGAGGCACCCGGAACGCGACAGCGCGGAGGCGTTGAGTGGGGACCAATGGGCAGAGCCGTACGGTCTAACTGAGCGGGGCGACGGTATCCTGTTCGGCGACCACCAGTCGTGCTGGGTCGACTACGCTATCCGCCGTCAGTAACACCGGCTCCGGGAGGTTCGTCATGGACTGGTTGTTCAATCCAGATATTTGGATCGCGTTGGTCACGTTGACCATTCTGGAAATCGTGCTTGGCGTCGATAACGTCATTTTTATTTCGATTCTTTCGGCGAAGTTGCCCGCGCCTCAACAGCGCCCGGCTCGACGGATCGGGCTCGCCCTCGCGATGGTCGCGCGTATCGGGTTGCTACTATCGATTAGCTGGATCATCCGATTGACGGAGCCGTTGTTTACCGTGGCCGGGCATGATTTTTCAGGTCGAGATCTGACGTTGCTGGGGGGAGGGCTGTTTCTGTTGGCGAAGTCGACCTACGAGATCCACGAGAGTTTGGAGGGCGCCGAAGGACACAAGTCTGAGAAGATGACCGCGACATTCGCCAGTGTCATTCTGCAGATACTGGTGCTTGACATCGTGTTCTCACTCGATTCGGTGATCACCGCCGTCGGGATGGTCGAGCAGATCGGAGTCATGGTCATCGCCATCATTCTTGCGGTTGGGGTCATGCTGCTCTCGGCCGAGTCGATCAGCACGTTCGTGAACGAGCGACCAACCGTCAAGATACTTGCGCTGAGCTTTCTCTTGTTGGTCGGCTTCTCGTTGATGGCCGAAGGGTTTCATCAAGAGATTCCGAAGGGATATCTCTATTTTGCGATGGCCTTCTCCGTGTTTGTGGAGTTTATCAACCAGAAAATCCGTCACGCCACGCCCGTGCATCTCAAGAAGCCATATACGGCCTAGCAGCCCGTGGTAACACCCCGCGTCGCCCCTCGAATACAGCGGGCTTCTCTCACGGACGGCTAGTGACGCTTCACCTCAACCCGTCGAGTATCGGGCCCTGCTTCACAAGCAGACGCATTCGTTACGCGGGGGCTGCCATCTCTGCCTGGGCCAGCAACGTGCTTCAACTGCGTGCATGTGGGCCATCGGTGACGTCTAGTGCGCCATTGGTGGTCGCTCTCAGGTGATCGCTCGTGCGAGCCGCCATGCGACGATACCGGTGCCGACGCCCAACACCGTGTCGATGGTGTAGTGATAACGCCCGACCACGGTGGAGATGGTGATAGCCGTGGCCAGGGTCAGCAGCCAAGGCAGTTGGGCGGGTAGCACCTCGCCGGTGGCCAACGCCGCCGCCAGCGCGGTGGCCACGTGACCGCTCGGGAGCGTGTTCACCTGGACCGACGCGCGATCGAGCACGACCTGGTTGAGTTTCCGGAGCCAGAGGCCACGTTCGTCGACGGGACCTGATCCCTCGATGCTGCGGGGTGGGCGGGTCTGGACCCATGGGAGCAGCCCGTAGCAGGCGAACGCCGCGAGCAGCACGGTGGTCCAGTAGCGATCGACCTGGTTCTCGGCCCCAGCCGCATACACGAGTCCGAGCGTGGCTGGTACCAAGGGGTAGGTAGACAGGTACGCCAACTCAATGAGCTCAAGCGCCACTCGGGGCGCGTGTCGTACGAGAACGGGCAGACGCATTCTGTCGAGGCACCATCGGTCGAGCTTGAGCAGACGCGCCTCGACCGCACGCATGGGCCGTTCAAAGAACAGCCCACACATCCAGTAGCCCTGCAGGAGGTAAACCCCTGGGATCCAGTCGCGCGTGACCCGCATCGGGAGCTGCAGCCGAAGCTGCGAGAGCACGATGACGAGCCCGATACAGACCGACCCGATGACGAGGATGCGATTACGACGCGGGGCCGGCAGGGGAAATACCCGGGAAAGTACCAGCAGGTAGACGAAGAACCCACAGACGATGAACTCCGAGATACGCACCGCTCCATCCTGGCAGCGAGGCACCCTCTCGCGCAAGACTAGACATCTCCTCAGGGTAAAATGCGTGCACCGGAGTCGCGTGCTTGCCCGTGCGGGGATGGCGGCCCCGCGTAGCGGGTCCGATGCGTGGCGGTTTGAGGGGGAAGCGTCTCTAGCGGCTACTCAATCGGGTTGGAGCCGGCTGGTTGGCCGTTCTGGGTCACGGCCATGGCGGCCAAGGAGTGGTAAACCGTACCGCCCTGGTTTGTGCCAAAGAAACGCATGCCGAGTCCCGCCGGCGATGTCGCTCCAACGAAGTAGGTTTCGGCACTCCCACCAGCTGCAACCCCGTTACACGAGGCTGGCCCGCCGGTCGCGAGTGCGCCGGCGGTGAGATTGAGGACGTAGGTGCTCTTGGTCACGGGGTCACTTCCCAGGTCGGCGCCGACGAACGCGTCACCGCCGTCGGCGGTCGGAGTGCTGCCAAGAACGGTGAGACTTGGAGCATAAAACCCACTGCCACAGCTGCTTGCATAGGCTGACTGCGCGGAGTTGATCGCACGCAAGGACTCAATGGCGGACGCCTCGTTTGAATAAGTTCTGGCCCTGACGAGACCTGGAATCGCAATGGCCGCGACGATGCCGATGATGGCCACGACGATGAGCAGTTCGCCCAACGTAAACCCTGAGTCTGAATCAGTGGCTCGAGCCTGCGTGACCGACGTTCGGCATCTCGTATACATATTTTCACGGACTGGCAAAAATAGATCCAATTTAAAAGGTCCCATAAAAATTGACCTTAAATGCACTTTCTCACAATTAAGGGCGCCATAAAATTACAGATAACGTCTTCCAATATCATCTATAAGATCCGGAAGGCGTACAAAACCATCAACAATTGATGCCGTGACGTATGTTGTCACTGTCGCCTTCTCGTCACTATCTGTCAGCTGCGACAACGCCGCGATCGCTGACGACGGCCGGGTCGGCCATATTGGGCGTGTCGGAGGTTGTGGCCAACGGCAGCCGTCGAAAGAGACGCACGACCGCAACGATCGACATGCCGAAGATCACGGATCCCAACAGGAACGGGGCGCCCGGAAGATGCACCGGGGCCCGGTCGGATGTGAAATAACTAAACAGGCCGGCCGTGAAAACGAGTGGTGCGAAGATGGCAGTGAGACTCATCAGCGAGGCCAGCGCTCCCTGAATCTTTCCCTGTTCCGACGGGCTGACGGTACCCGCGACAAGTCCCTGAATGGCAGGTAGTGCGATACCGGCCAGCGCGCCGAAGACGATGATTGTCACTATCATCCAGCCTTCCGAGGCCAGTCCGTAACCCAGGAAGGCCAGCATCGAGACGGTCAATCCCAGGATGATTGTGTGTCGCTCACCCAGCCGGGCTACGGTCGGTTTGATGAGGAACCCCTGGACCAACACCGCCATGACGCCCACCAGCGCCAGCGTCAGGCCGTTTGTGCGCGCGTCCCACCCGTAGCGATAGCCGGCGTGTAGCACCCATACGTTTTCAAGACCTCGCTGGGCAAACGAGGTGAAGATAAAGACCACCGCAAGGCCCGCCACGAGCGGATACGCACGCAGGCGGCGCACGCTTCCGAATGGGTTCATCTTCCCCAGTGAGACCGCGCTACGGTGCTCGGGGGGCAGAGACTCGGGGAGCACGAAGAACCCATAGAGCCAGTTCACGAGTGCCAATCCGGCGGCCACAAAAAAGGGAAGTCTGAGACTGACCTCTCCGAGGACTCCGCCGAGGGCCGGACCGAAGATGAACCCGAGACCAAAAGCGACCCCGACGAACCCGTAGTTCCGCGCTCTGGTTTCCGGGGTGGAGACATCGGCGACATAGGCGTTGGCGGTGGTAATGCTCGCGCCCATCATGCCGGCCAGCGCCCGTCCGACGAACAGCCAGCCCAGTGACGGGGCCCAGCCCTGGACGAGGTAGTCCACCCCGAATCCGAATAGTGACCCGAGGATGATCGGTCGGCGCCCGAACCGATCGGACAACGCACCTAAGATAGGTGCGAAGAGAAACTGCATGAGTGCGTACAGCGAAATGATGACGCCGTAATACAGACCGGCCTGGGAGTCATCGCCACCCGAGAACTCCTTGATCAGCACGGGCAGGATGGGCACGATGATACCCAGTCCTAGGATGTCGATGAACAGAGTGACGAAGATGAAGATCATCCCCGCCTGGCGTGTTTGTCCTATGGGTGACATACCGAGCGCTTTGCCGTGTGTGTCCCGAAACGCTAGAGCGTGGAGTAGGGCGCCAAAACTATCAGTATCTCATGGACGAGGTTACGCGACACGGCTGAGGGCCACAACGACGCCCCGCCGTGCTCAGTGAGTGGTTTTGGGTGGGTCGTAGTCGGTCACGGGAGGCAGCGTCACGATGGTGGTGTTGGTCCAACCGTATGCCGCAGCGATGAGTGGGTTGACCAGGTTAAAGAAACAGAACGGCGCGTAGGTCATGGTGGCGACCCCGAGAGTTGTGGCCATATAGGCGCCACAGGTGTTCCAGGGAATGAGCACAGACGTGATGGTGCCCGCATCCTCCAGGGTTCGCGACAGGTTGCGTGGGTCGAGTCGACGACGCGCGTATTCAGCGCGAAACATCCGTCCTGGGAGCACGATCGAAATGTACTGGTCGGAGGCGAGTACGTTGGTGCCGAAAGAAGTAAGCAACGTCGCAGTGATCAGACTGCCGGTAGTGCGGACGAATCCGAGAATATAGCGGGCCACCGCCTCGAGCTGGCCGGTGGTTTCCATGACGGCCCCATACATCATGGCCGAGATGATGAGCCAGACCGTCATCAGCATGCTCCCCATCCCACCGCGACTGAGCAGATCATCGAGCGCGGTATTGCCGGAATCGAGGGTGAAGCCACCAAAGAGAGCGATCCAGCACCCCTTGAGTAAGGTGAGCGATCGGCTGAGGTCCGGTTCGCCGACGAAGGTCACGATCGTGTCGCTTTGGAAGAGCACCGCAAACACCGCACCCGCCAGCGCCCCGATGAGTAACGACGGGAAGGCTGGAACACGTCGGAGCACGAGCCCGAGCACCAATGCGACCGGAACCAGCAATTGGGGGCCGATGGTGAATTGAGCCTGGAGGGTGTCCATCACCGTGGTGAGTTCATCGGTCGTGGCGGGAGCGGGAGCTACGAGGCTGGCGACCGAAAACAGGGTGAGAGCCAACACCATACTCGGACCCGTGGTCCACGCCATATGTCGGATATGGGTGAACAGGTTGGTGCCGGCCACTGCGGGGGCGAGATTTGTCGTATCTGAGAGCGCCGACATTTTGTCGCCGAAATAGGCGCCGGAGATGATGGCGCCGGCGGCGAGTCCGAGGTTGAGCTCTTGTGCCGTCGCGATTCCGATGAGGGCGATGCCGATGGTGCCGGCGGTGGTCCAGGAGCTTCCGGTCGCCACCGAGACCACGGCGCAAATGAGACAAGCTGTGGCGTAGAAGACCGTGGGTGACAACACGAGCAGCCCGTAGTAGATCATCGTGGGCACAATCCCGGCGAGTATCCAGGTGCCAATGAGGGCCCCAACGACAAGCAAGATGAGGATGGCGCCCATCGACACGGAGATCCCGCGGCTGATGCCCTGCTCAATCGCTTTCCACGTGTGTCCGTTGTGGAGACCCACCAGGGCAGCCGCTCCCGCAGCCAGAATCAACGCGACCTGATTGGGTCCGCTCGACGAGGCGTCGCCAAAGAGATAGACCGATGTGGCGAGCAACCCGACCAACAGACTAATGGGGAGAAGGGCTTGGGTGAGGGTGGCTGCTCGTGCAGACGATAGGGTCGGATTCTGGGCCATGAGCCACCGTCGCCGATGGTAGCACGGCCGCTCGGGTTAACAGCCCCGCTCTATTCGAGCGAGCGGAATCGTGCCGGCTAGGGTGGCGATGACGAGCGGCCGACTTCGTCCGGGGGCTCGGGTGTCACTGCGGTGTGGGTAGTCGTGTCCGGGTCGATACCGAGACGCCGGCGTTTCAGAAACAGACCCTTTCGGGAAAGCCCGAGTAGCTCCGCCGCTGCATTGACGCGTCCTCCGACCTGCCGCAAGCCGCGCTGAATCATCACACGTTCGAGCCCGTCGATGGCGTCCGGCAGCGGCTGGTCGAGATGCACCATGAGTTGGTCGGCTGGGCTTACGCCTTCAGGCTCCGCGGCCGGGTCGTCACGTGCGCCAAACGCCTTCTTGCGCGCCGCGTGAATCTCCGGTGACAGAGGGGGCAATTCCGCGACTATCTCTATGCTCCGCCCATGCGAGTGCGGGTGGTTGACCATCTCGGAGGCTGGCACCGGCCATTCGTCTGTCGATGGCGTCTGGTGGACCGGGTGTCTAGAACGTTTGAAGAAGACGTTGGCGAGAAGTTCTCGCTTCAATGGGGTGTCGGCGGTCGTTTGGTCGGATTGGCGCAGCCGGCAGCGCATCCACTGTTACTGCTCGGCAGCGACGGTCTTGGTCGTGACATCTTGTCGCGATTGCTACTCGGCGCTCGTACGACACTGGGTGTGGCGGCGCTTGCGGCCTTTGGCGCGCTCGCGCTCGGTGTCATCTTGGGGAGCGTGGTCGGCTATGTCGGGGGCACGGTCGACGGCGGGTTGATGTGGCTCGCCGATGTCGTCCTTGTGCTTCCCACCATCTACGTCGTTCTCGCGTTGCGTTCGGTGATGCCCCTTGTGCCCGAGCCGGCCGCGATCTTCTGGCTGTTGGTGGTCCTCCTCGGCGTTGTGGCCTGGCCGTTCGTGGCTCGTGGCGTTCGAGCCATTGTGGCGGCGGAGAGCCGACGCGAGTACGCGCTCGCCTTGGGTGCTGGTCACGCTCGTATTCTCGGTCGTCACCTCCTGCCGGCCACGTCGGGGTTTCTCACCGTGCAGGTGACCCTGCTTCTTCCGGCATTCATTTTGGCTGAGGCTACCCAGGGTTAGGCTTTGCGCCGCCAGCCGCGAGCTGGGGGGTGATGCTTCAGGAGGCCGCGGATATCCGAGCGATGGCGGAGTTCCCGTGGTTGCTCAGTCCAGCCGTTGCGATTGTCGCGGTGGTGCTGGGGGTCAATCTTGTGACCGCTGCGGAGGCTCACGCCGGTGCGCTTGGTGGGATTCGCGCCCGTTAAGCATTCGAGCGGGTCCGAAGTGCTTGCGGTGACGCGTCGGTCGCGGGCGGTGCGGCCGTCTGCCCGAGACCTTCGGGCGTTGGCGCGCTGGACCCCTGACGCGTTCTGGATACCGCGGTTGTCTCGACCGGTGTATCCGCGGGAGGCGGTGTCGATGTCGTCGCTCGTGGCTCTGCCAGTGAGAGCAATGACAGCGCCCCCATCGTGTCGGTGATGGCGGCGTCGACCCCCTGAGTCGACCGTTCGTATTGCCAGATGGCGCGTGCGGCCCCGCCGGACACGACGATCCCGACCCCGGCTGCGACCACCCACTGTCCCATCATGACGGCTATCCCGGTTGCGGTCACCCCGAGACTCCCCGTCAGCCAGAGCTTCGGAGTCGGTCGTATACGTTGGGCGATGCGGACCAGACACCGAGCGGAGCCGTGGTCTTCGACCAGCACACTCAGATGAATCCAGGCCCAGGGGCCAATACCAACGCTCACGTCCCGATCCGCCCGCCAGCCATCATCGACTTCCACGTTGTTCAACTCCCGTGCTCGTTTGAGCTGGGTGGTTAGCCGTGAAAGCAAGGTTTCGGCCTCGATCCACGTCTCGCTCCAAAAACACTGGTCGATCGCCCGACGTTTGAGTTGTGCCCACATGGCACGAGGCGGCGCCGGTGACACCGATGTGTCTGGGCGCTCACCCGTCAGACCCGGGTTGAACTCCGGTGGCGACAGCGCGCCGCGCAGGCGGCCCCATGCCCGCGCCAACGGCTGGACAAAATAGAGCACCGCAATACGCGTCCGATACAGCGTGCGGGTCAACCGATAACGGCCTGGGTTAGGCAACCGCTCGATGTCGGTGGCTCGCGCATACCGCGCGCACCGCGCGATGGTCGTGGCCAGCGCGCCAAGCCCAACGCCCAAGAGCGCGACTGCTAGCCCGGTCTGGCTCGTCATCAGGGTTACCGTACCCAGACCGATCGAGGCTGCGGCTCCGAGCTGCCACCGCGCCCGGTGTGGCATGAACGCGAACGGATACGTATCGGTGTTGTAGACCGACGGGAACGAGGCGGTTCCCCAGGGACCGCTGTTGATGCGGGCTCGTGTCAGCGATCGATGGAACGGAAGTGGCCCGTAGATGCGTCCATGCCAGCTGATGTGCATCCCGTCGAATTGATCGGGGT
>JAYZGM010000146.1:0-11323 GCA_036336225.1 Acidobacteriota bacterium
CGGTCTGTTCGAGATCGAGAGGGAGGACGAACGGATTCCCGCTCTTGCTCAGGTGGGCAAGTCGGGGTTCATGTTTATTCTGAATCGAGAAACCGGAGAACCGGTCTATGGCGTCGAGGAGCGAGTCGTGCCGGCCGGTGACGTGCCGGGCGAGCGGTATGCTGCAACCCAGCCGATTCCGGTCAGGCCTCGGCCTCTGGCCCGGGTCGGCATTGAGTCGGGCGATGTCGTCACCGCGGCCGACACGACACCGGAGCATGCGGCTGCCTGTCGTGAGCTGTGGGACACCGTGGATTACTACAACGCCGGTCCCTACACGCCGTTACGGCTTCGGGCGGCCGACACCGCGCCCTCCCTCGTGTTTCCTGGGATGCAAGGGGGGACTAGCTGGGGAGGCACGGCGTACGACCCGGCGCTCGGTTACCTTTTCGTCAACTCGAAGGAACGGCCCATAAGCGGCTGGATGCGTGAGAACCCGGCGTATATGGACGACCCTGACACTCAGGTGCCCTATGTGCGAGAGCCGGGTCCGCCGTTTGAGGCACCGATCTTCGACGAGGACGGCGACCGGCGTGGCGCGCTGCCATGTTTCAAGCCACCCTGGGCGCGGCTGTTCGCTGTCGACGTCAACACCGGGGACATCGCTTGGGAGGTCCCGCTCGGGGTCAACGAGCTGCTACCCGAAGACAAGCAGAAGGTGGGGAGTCCGAGTGAGGGTGGACCGATTGTCACCGCCGGTGGGCTCGTCTTCATCGGGGCCACCGGTGACCGGACGTTTCGCGCGTTCAACGCTCGCACGGGCGAGGAGCTGTGGGCGATCGGCTTTGACTACAACGTCAGTGCCATTCCGATGACGTATGCGGGACCCGATGGGAAGCAGTACCTGGCTGTTAACGTCTCGTCTCCCGCCACTGGTGAGCCCCGAGGTAACGAGCGGCTCGTTGTCTTCAGTCTGCCAGATAGGTAGTCGCTTGTCCGGGCTGATCTCTAACCCGGGTGGTCGGTGTGCGCCGAGCCGACCGGGGTCATCGGAACTGCGCCAACACCGAGACGGGGATGGTGCACGAGATCGTTCGTGTCTCGCCCACCATGTCGAGTGTGACAGCCGCGGCTGGGGACCAGGCGTCGTAATTCCAGGTAAATCGGCCGTTTCTGATTGAGCGCTCGACTGGGCGAACGGCGGTACCGCCACGCGTCAGCACCAAATCAGTCAACACGTTGTCTGACCCGTCAGCTGGGGTGGCAGTAATGGTGACCCGTGTCCGTCGCGCCGTTTGATAGTTGGGTTGCGGTGCCGGCCGGTCCCGTCGGACCGCGGCCCAGACCTCGTAGGACACTTGCTTGTAGCCGGTGAAGGCCGCCAGTGTGAAGTCGTCGTTCTCACACAGTCCCGTATCCCAGAACACACAAGCCGGGTCGGCTCCACCCTGCTTCCCGCATTCGATGGCGTTGTAGTAGCTCTCGGGCGAAATCTGCTGGATCCCTTTGTTCCAGAGAGGAGTAGCACCTGGTCGGGCCGTTGCTCTGATCTGCGCTTCGGTTGCCGATGGCACAAGCAGGCCGCTTGTGAGAAGCGCGATTGCGGTAAGCGCCCACCGCGATGTGTGGTCTGTCGTGCTCGAAAAACAAAGACCAAGTGTCGTGAAGTCTGTCATTGTGACTCGGATCTTACCTGCCTCGAGACCGAACCGGAAGGGGAACAGTGGCGCCCAGGGGATGGTGTCGTGCGCGCACGCGTATCACTCAGCCCGCACCGCGTTGCCAGAGGTCGTGGCATCTGGTAGCGTCCAGTCATTCTGTGAAGGATCCAGACAGGAAGATGTCGACCGTTTCATGGACGAGCGCCGGCCCGGTACCGGTGTGAGGAGGCGAATAGACGTCGCCAAGGAGAACAGATATGACACGAGGATGTCGTAGAGGCGCCCCCTCCGGGCGCCCGTTGTGGTCGGTTGGGTTGCTCCTGTCTCTTCATGTGTCTGCGGGGTCGGCCGTTGCATCTCAGGATGCGACCGGCGAGGGGCCCGCGTTTGTGACCCACACGATCTCGGCGGAGCTGATGAATGGCTATCAGCCCGTGATTGTGGACATGAATCGCGACGGGCGTCCGGATGTGATCGGGTTATCTACGCGGCTCGACGAACTGGCGTGGTTTGAGAACCCGGGCTGGGAGCGTCACGTGATTGCCACCGGTCTGAACCGGGCGATCAACCTGGCGGCCGAAGATCTCGACGATGATGGGATTCCGGAGCTCGTCGTGGCCCACGAATTTGGGACGACCCATGAGAACAGCCTCGGTATCCTCACATTGCTGACCCATCGGGGTGACCCGACTCACGTGTGGGAGGCACGCGAGATCGACCGCACGCCGACGGTCCACCGCGTGCGATGGGCTGACATGGACGGCACGGGGCAACGGGTGCTGGTGACGGCCCCGCTTACCGGTCCGGCGGCCACGGCTCCCGAGTATCGCGATTCGGTCTCGCTCTACTGGTATCAGCCGGACGATTGGTCGCGGCATCTCATCTCGGGCTTCGATGAAGGCGTCGTCCACGGTCTATTGGTTAAGCCGTGGATGGATCCGGACCGGGACGCGGTGTTTACGGCAAGCTTCGTGGGTGTGCATGTTCATCAGTTCATCGATGGAGAGTGGATCCGGGGTCGGCTGACCGGTGGCGATTCGTCCGCCTGGCCACAAAGTGGTTCAAGTGAAGTGGAGATCGGGCGTCTTGGGGCGGGTCGCTTCATTGCCACGATCGAACCCTGGCACGGCGACTCGGTGGTCGTCTATCGGCAGGAGAGCGAGTCTTGGACGCGGCAGGTGATCGACACGATCGATAGCGGGCATACCATCGTGACAGGGGACTTCGACGGTGACGGCCGCGACGAGATCGTGACCGGCGATCGACGCGACTCGAGGAGCCTCTATCTGTATCGGGCGACCGACCCAGTGGGGGGGGATTGGTCGCGTCACGTGCTCGACGATGGCGACATGTCGCCATCGGGCTGTGCGGTCGCGGATCTCAACGGGGATACGCGAATCGACCTGGTCTGCATCGGTGGGAGCACGGCGAACCTAAAGTGGTACGAGAACACGAGGAACAATTAAGGGGAGAGGTTGATGAGGTTCGTCCGGATTGCGACGAGATACCTCGGGCTGGCCGTCCTGTGCGGTCTCGTAGGTCTCAACCTGGTCTGGGCCCAATCAGAGGTCCAAGATAGTGGGGCTACGACTCGTGTGTTCGCGGGTGCTCGCGTCATAGTCGGTGATGGCGCGGTCATCGAAGACGCGGCGCTTGTGGTACGTGGCGACCAGATTCTTGATGTCGGCGATGTCAATGAGATTGCGACGCCCCTTGGAGCAACGGTCGTCGATCTTGCCGGGCGGACCGTCATCCCCGCTCTGGTGAACACCCATGCCCATCTCGGCTGGGAGGGATACACGAGCTGGGGTTCAGAGAATTTCACGCGCGAGAACCTCATCGACCATCTGTATCGTCACGCCTACTATGGGGTTGGCACGATCATCTCAACCGGCAGCGACCGTGAGGAAATTGCGCTCGAGGTGCGTCAAGCGCAACGTCTGGGTGCCGTTGGGGGCGCTCGGTATCTTGTGTCGCCGGGAATGGGGATCCCAGGGGGAGGGCCGAATCCTCGCTTCACGGCCGATGCCGGTTGGTGGGGGCTACACGGGGTCACGACCGGGACGGAAGCCCGCGAGATCGTGCGAGCTGAGGCGGCCCGTGGTATCCAGATCATCAAGATTTGGGTGGATTCCCGTGATGAGCGACGCGGGGATCGGGTGAAGCTCCACCCCGAGATCTATCGGGCGATTCTCGACGAGGCGCAGACACGAGACATACGGGTCATTGCCCACGCGACGACGCTCGAAGATCACAAACGGCTGGTCGGGGCCGGTATCCGCCGCTTCATCCACATGCCCTATGATGTGGAGGTCGATGACGAGTATCTGGCGATGGTCGAGGCTCGCAATGTGTTCATCGTGCCGACACTGGGGATGGTGACCCGTCGCGAATCGTATCGACGGCCAGTCTATGACGACCCGTTCTTTCAGGAGCAAACGTCTGACGCGGTTATTCGTCGTCTCCGGACGCTGGCCGGTGAGGGCGCCCCGTCGTCCCGAGACACCGCCGCCGCACGACGGGCAGGGATCATCGCCGGAAACTTTGCCAGATTGGGGAATCACATCATCATGGGCACCGACGCGGGAGCGGTCGGTGATTTCTTTGGTTACGCGGATCACCTCGAGCTGGAGCTGTTCGTGCGTCTCGGGATGACGCCATTGCAGGCGATCACGGCGGCGACCTCCCGTGCGGCACAAGCGTTCGGGTTGACGGACGTTGGACTTATGGAGGCTGGTCGACAGGCGGACTTTGTCGTACTCGACGCCAACCCGATCGACGACATCACCAACACCCGCGCCATTGTTCAGGTGTTTATGCGTGGCGAGCCGGTAGACCGAGAGGCGCTCCGATCCGGCTGGGTGCAGTCAGAACTCGGTCAAGAGTAAGACTCCTCTCAGAGATGATCTGACCTATTGCTGAGCCTGCCCGACGTGTGGGCGTGCACGCCGGGAAAGCGACGCGTGGCCAGGACCGGCGACAGGAGAGTTCGCGACATGACACGTCACATGATCGGTACTGAACGAGCGACGCGCATGCGACCCCGGATCCGACGCTCCACAACCATCGGCGTGCTCGTCACCGCGGTCGCGGTGTCCGCCGTCGCGCAGACAAACCCGTATCAACGTGTGGCTGCCCCGACACCACCCTTGCATCTCAATGGGGGTCGGTGGGGCGAGATGATTCAGGTGCGTGTGGGGCCCGTGGGCAATATCTTCGTGCTGCATCGGTGTTTCAAGGTTGTGTTGGGTGACCCAGGGGTGGCGCCAGGACACTCGGATGGCTTGACCGCGGATTGTTTCGGGCGGTGGGCCCCACACCCGCCGATTCTGAAATTTGCGCCGACGGGTGAGTTCCTTGCCGCCTACGGCGTTGGATTACTCGGGCGACCCCACGGGTTCGCAGTGGATCACGCGGGCAACATGTGGGCAACCGACGTGGCAGTGGTGGCAAATGAGTCGGGGGCCGTGGTCGTGAAGCTGAGTCCCGACGGAGACGTGCTCATGACCCTCGGCACACCCGGCGTGACCGGGGAGGGGCGTAATACGTTCAATCGTCCGAGTGGGGTGGCGGTGGCGCCGGGCGGTGAGATCTTTGTAACCGATGGGGAAGGTCCGAACAATCGGGTCATGAAGTTCTCCCCGGATGGGCAGTTTGTGGCCGAGTGGGGGATGACCGGGTCGGCGCCGGGTGAGTTCAATACCCCGCATGACCTTGCCATTGATGCCCGTGGGCGCGTGTTTGTCGCGGACCGCGGTAACAGTCGCGTGCAGATTTTTGAGCCGGACGGGACCTTTGTCGCGGCCTGGTCACAGTTTGGCCGTCCCAGTGGGATCTTCATCAATCGCGAGACCGACACGCTTTATGCGACTGACTCCCAGTCGAATGCTAGAACCAACTCGGGCGTACAGCGGGGGATTTATGTCGGGAGCGCGCTCACCGGGGAGGTCAGCTACTTCATTCCGGACCCCGATCTGGCACTTGCCGACGGGACCCGGATTTCTGGGGCGTCGGGAATCGCGGCCAGCCCCGACGACCAAGCGATCTACGCGGCCGATGTGGCCCCGTGGCAGCTCCGCAAGTATGTGCTTCCGTAATCAGTCGTGCGGCGCCGTCAGGTCGCCCGAGGGGCACCCGCTATCGACCGTCGGTGCGGTCGGCGTCCTCTTCCGGCTCGGTGTCGGCCGCGCGTCCCACCAGCAGCATGTTCGTCATCCCGTAATTCCCCTCATGACAGGCATACTCGAAGATCGGGTCCGTGCTGTGTCGCATCGGGATAGCCGCGGTGAACGAGTGGCTGAAGGTGGTCGGGTCGTCCACGGTGTATTCGTAGACTAGCGTGTCGGGGGTGACGCGGGTCAGCCGCTCGACGAGCGTGAGGGTGGCGCCCGTGCCGAACGCAACCGTGGCACCCGGTTCGAAGCTGGCTCGCTTGGGGCTGAAGTTCGTGGTTTCGATCACCAGCGTGTCGCCATCCCAGTGGCCCCGCGCGTCGCCGTTCCATAGTCGGATCGCCTCCGGGAGATGCGGGCGGTCCGTGATTGGGACGATCCGCGCGGTGTGCACCATTTCAGTGAGAATCACGACGTGATCGGCCGACTGAAACACTTGGAGGTTGTTGTTATAGCCGCCGGGGAGGAGTGGCGGTCCGACGTTGTATCCCACGATACAGCGGGCTGCCAGGCCACGTTCCTCGGGTCCGTCGGCGCCGAGACCGCCTATACGGTAGCGGACCGGGAGTGCCCCCGGGACATGGCGTTCGACGGAGCCCACCTGGCGGATTGCGTCTGGTGTCAACGAGGGGAGCCGACCGTCGGGAGGGTCGATGATCAGAGACGTACGTCGGTCTTCGACCGGTCCCCCGCGGTCCCACCAGAACTGGTTGTAGGAGCCGACACTACCGTCGGGCGGCGGGTTGTCCCATCCGGGGCTCCCCGCGGCGCGGGCCGCGAGCGCTGCGTGCTCCTCCTCCGTATAGTGTGGCCTGTTCCTGGCGCTCTCGGGTCGTTGGAGTGGCGTGGTCGTGTTGAAGTGCCACACCCCGTGCAGGTCGGGACGACCATCCGGCATCAGCGGAAGCCCCGGATTCGAAGATGCCTGCTGTGCCATTGAGAAGTTGGACCCGGCGCCAATCCCCAGAGCCACGACGATACCGATCGAAATCGTCACGATCCGCGCGTGCATGTGCCCTCCTCGCCCATTCGGACTGAAATACGACGGCCGTCTGCCGACCCAGAGCGCACCCCAAGCGTATACCCGTTTCTCTGGAAGGAAACCACCGTTCACGCGTCGATGGGTGTATAACGACGTGGACACACGTGGGCACACTGGGGTCCACGAGAAGAGCAGGCACCATTTTCCGATGTTGGGTCGCCAGTGCGGCAAGACCGGAGGGTGAAGGAGGTTAGCGTGATGCAGTTCTGCCGATTGATGGTTGGTCTAGCGATGGTGACGGGGCTGGCGACTGCCGCTGGTGCCCAAGACAAAGGTGGCAACTTCGAAACCGGGGCATACGAGGTCGTCCCCGATTGGCCACGTCCCCTCCATGAGGACTACACGTGGGGACGCACGGCGGCGGTCTTTGCAGAGTCAGCCGATCGGATCTTTGTGTTCCAGAGCGGTGAACTGCCGCGTTTAACCCGTCCTATTGGGGCTGGCGACGTGCCCGCTCGTCCAGCGGCGGCTGAGAACAACAGTCCCGAGGGTTGTCCGTGCCCCGTCAGCAAAGCCGAGACCGGTCTGGAGGGTCGCTGGGAACACCTCCTCATGATTTTCGACCGCGAGGGAAATCTCGTAGACTCCTGGGAGCAGCACAATCACCGCTTCGTGCGACCCCACGCGGTGAAGATCAGCCCCTACGATCCGGACCGACACGTGTGGATCGTCGAAGACGGGGCGCACATGATCTACAAGTTCACGAACGACGGAGCACGTCTGGTCATGAGTCTCGGTGAGTTCAAGACACCGGGAGACAACGACGACCCCAATCGGTTCAACCGACCGACGGATATTGCGTTCTTTCCCAATGGTGATTTCGTGGTCAGTGATGGCTACGTCAACACTCGGGTCATCAAGTTCAACCAAGCCGGCGAGTATCTGATGCACTGGGGTGCCCCGGGGCGCGGCCCCGATGCCGGTCCAGGCGAGCTCAACACGGTCCACGGTATCGCCATCGACGCGCAAGAGCGGGTGTATGTGTCAGACCGTGGGAATCGTCGTATCCAGGTCTTCGACGCCACCGGCCAGTATCTCGACACGTGGCCCGGCATCAGGTTTCCCCTTTCGATCCGGATGACCCAGGATCAGCATCTCTGGGTGAATGATGGCAATATCGGCCGGTTCCTCAAGTTCGATCTGGATGGTCAGCTGCAATTCAATTGGGGCACGTTCGGTCACCACCCCGGGCAGATGTGGGGGGTGCACGCGTTTGCGACCGACAGCGAGGGCAATCTCTATACGGCCGAGGTGTGGGGTGGTCGTGCGCAGAAGTTTCGTCCCAGGCCAGGAGCCGACCCAACTCAGCTCATCGGGCCCATCACCCCCTTGGCATCCTCAGCTCCGTAGTCCTTGGATGCCAACGGCCTCAGGATAGTGCGTCAGGAGGAGAATGCAGATGTCCACACAATGCTTCGCCAGGTTGGTCGTGCTGACTGCCGTCGTGTCATTCCTTCCGGTGTCGGTTGGCGCCCAGGCTGGCGAGGGCGGGCGAGTGGTGCGGACGCCAGTCCGCCATCCGGATATTTCTGGCACCTTTACGTTTCGCACCTTGACACCGATGCAACGTCCCGCGCAGTTCGAGGGGCGTGAGACGCTGGCGCCAGAGGAAGCGGCGGCTTTTGAAGCCTCGGAGCGCACGCGACAAAACCGCGATCTGTTTGATCCGGAGACGGGTGCGCCCAATGCCGGCTACCAATCCCGAGCCGCGGGTGGCGTGTTGTCCTATAACGAGTTCTGGTATGAACGTGGAATCGAGCTGACGGCGGACAAGCGCACGTCGCTGATTATCGATCCGCCGACTGGCCGATACCCAGCGCTGACCGACGCGGGACGCGCGGCCGGACAGGCGCGAGCCGCCTACCGCCGGGAACATATGTATGACTCCTACGAGAACCGTGGCCTGGGTGACCGGTGTCTCATGTTCGGCAAGTCGGGTCCTCCCATCCGGTCCGGGGCGTATAACAACAACCTGATGATTTTGCAGTCAGCTGACCATGTTGTGATTCTGACCGAGCAAGCCAGACAGGCGCGGATCATTCCTCTGGACAATACACCTCGACCTCCGATTGAACAGTTGGTTGGTGTTTCAAGGGGGCGCTGGGACGGTGAGACGCTCGTCATCGAAACGACCCAGATTCGCGACTGGGGAGACGGGCGTCACGGACCTGATATGCACCTGGTAGAGCGGCTGACCCGACTCGATGCCTCAACGGTGGCATATGAGTACACCGTGACCGACCCATCCGTTTATACAGCGTCCTACACCGTGATGATGCCGTTCCGTCGTACGGATGGCCCGATTTTCGAATACGCCTGTCACGAAGGGAACATCGGGCTCTACGGGATTCTCGCGGGTGCGCGAAACCTCGACCGGCTCGGACGGGAGCTTCGACCCTGAGCCCCGTATCTGAACCCGTTACTTGGCGATGACGTTGAGTAACGCCTGACGCTTGTCGTGCTTGACGACATCGAGCGCTCGGGCCAACGCGGCTGGCAGTTCGCTCGGGTCGTCGACCAGCTCTCCGTATCCACCGTTGGCCTCGCAGATGAGCTCGAAGCGAGGCGAGGGCTTGAGCTCGCACAGGGGCATGGACGGCTGCCTGGTGGCCCATCCGTCTGGTGCGTAGGCGCGGGTCGCGTCCCGCGTGCGCTGCCACCCGCCGTTGTTGTAGATCACGAACAGCACCGGCAGGTCGTAGGCGCGAGACAGCAGGTGGGTAGCGGTCGGGACACCGAAGACATGGCTCCCATCGCCGATGGCGCAGACGACCGTCCGGTCAGGACAGGCCAGCTTGGCCCCAAGCGCGGCGCCGGGGCCCCAACCAAGCACGGCCGAGTGGGCGTGGTTGAAGAAGGTCCCTGGTTGGGTGAAGGAGACTTGGGTTCGGTCGAGGGAAATCTCCGTCACGGCGATGTCGTCTGGACTGAGCGTGTCGCCAATACACCGAGAGATCCACTGGTAGTCCAATGGCGCATCGTGGCTCACGCCGTCGCCTTTCTCCTTCCAGGCCGCGCGTCGCCGAACATGATCGGCGGTCCACCGTTGCCGTCGTGACTCGACGACGTCGGGGTCGGGATTCGTGAGATCGAGGGCCGCGTCAAGAGCGACCAGCGTGCTTCGTGGACAGCCGGCCAGACCGATGTCCGTCGGGAAGCCGCGGATCGGGTAGCCCTCGTAGAGCGGGTCGTCGTCGATCTGGATGACCGTGGCGTCCTCAGGTGGCTGGGCATCCTTGGGAAACCAGGGGGTGTCGGTTTCGATGGCAATGACGACGTCAGCGGTGCCAAGCAGCGCGCCGACGTCAAAGCCTTGATGAAGGGGATGGTCCTGGGGAAAGCTGAGATGGCTGGCCCACGACTCCACTACCGGGATTGCGAGGCGTTCCGCGAGTGTCACGAGCGCACCCACGGCCTCCGGATCGCGACCAAGCGACGAGGTGACAACGAGCGGATTGGTGGCTCGAGCCAGCACGTGTGCCGCGTATTGTAGTGACGCCGGCTCTGGGCGGGTGGGGCTCGAGGGCTGGAGACGCGGTGTGCAGGAATAGTCAAGCGGTGAGAGTCGGTCGCCGACGACGTCGAGTGGCAGCGTGAGATACACAGGGCCGGCCGGAGCGTTGCGGGTGATGGCGAGCGCACGGTCCACCACGGTCTCTAGCTGTTCGCCTCGTCGCAGCTCATAGTCCCACTTGACGAATTCCCGCACCATTCCTGCTTGGTCGAACGATTCCTGGGCCCAATGGATGCCCTGGCCGCGTGAGGTCGGGTGTCCCATCTCCGTGATGGGTGTTCGTCCCGCGGTGAGCAGCATCGGTACGCGGGCACGGGTGGCGTTGATCAGGCCTCCAAGCGCGTTGGCGGTGCCCGCGATGGTGTGGACCATCACTGCCTGCGGCTCACCGGTGACCATGGCGTATCCGTGGGCCATCGCGACCGCGGTAATCTCGTGGCTGACCGTGATGGGTCGGAGGCCGCCGGTTCGACCGTGTGCCGCCCGCTTGGCGAACGCCTCGATGAATGGCGGAAAGTCTGTTCCGGCGCCACCACCAAAAAAATATTTAACCCCGCGCACCTCCAGCAGCTCGAGGAGCCCTTCGGCGACAGTGTCGACCACGAGCCGGTCTTTCAGTCTCGGTGGATCATCCGCATGATGCATCGCTCGACGATCATACCGAGTTTTTTTCAGGAGACCAGTAAACGTTCCTGCGTCAGAGTGTTCGCTCGGGGAAAGGGGATTCAAGGTCCGTGGTGAGGCAACAGACGTGGCGTGGCGCGTCACAGTTTCGTGCTACCGTCCCGTCATCGACAAATAACTTCGGGGCGATACGGAGCCGATCGCCGGCGAGGAGATCAGAAATGTTGAGCGAGAAACGATGGCAGATGCTTCTGTCCGGATTTGCGATGGCCTCGCTGGCGGGGGGAGTACTGCAGGCACAGCAGGGCTACACACGTGCCGACCGCTGGCC
>JAYZGM010000147.1:0-5664 GCA_036336225.1 Acidobacteriota bacterium
TCAGTGCGGGCAACAAAGAAAGCGTCTACACCCAGACACTGTGTGCCTCGATGGACGGCCTCGCACGTGCGACAGTCGAACTCTTCATCTGAAGTGTCCAATACCTCCTAGGGTCCGGACACGTGGGATTGACAGCGGCTCGTCCTTGAGTCACTCTGGCCCGAGCTGATTGACCTCGATATCCGGGGGGGGGGGGCATGAGACCTGGCGACGCACGTGAACGACAGGGAAGGTGGACGGTGATCGTGGGCGGGTGGCTGCCCATCATGGCCACCTTCACGATCCCACTGAGCGTCGGTGCCGAGACCCGCGGCTACGTGATCTCGATGATTCACACGGCGACCTATGCCAACTCGGACACCTGTGCGCAGGGCGGCAACGGTGGACCGCTCGAATTCAGAACCCGACGGTTGGTCGGTCTTGGCTACAGCGAGGAAAAAGCCCTCCAGATCATCGACAACGGGGGCCGAGACGACGACGGCAATCGGGTCGAGGTCAGCACCCTATTCGGCAGCACCTCGGCTCCGGGGCAGCAGTGGTACGGTCAACCGGTCAGCCCCGGCAACATACCGACCTTGATGGCCGATCCGCAGGTCGAAACCGCGCAGGGACGCTTCGCCTACGGCTTCGATCTCGACGGTCGAGTGGGGCCTGACAGCTTTGAGCACCCGGTGACGGGGGAGTCTGGCGTCGACAACCAGATGTGGCGCGTACTTGGATGCTTCGACGTCTACCACATCCGGCGTCCGGTCGTGCCGTACAACGAGAGCATTGTCTGGGACACCGCGATCGATTCGATGCCGGCCTGGTTGATCTCGGTGTCCGGTGCGGACCTCGATCGGGACGGAGACGTCACGGTGACTTTCGACCGGTCGTTGAACGTCCTGCTTCGAGATGCCCACGGCGGCGTGCTGTCGGGGGCGACTTTCGTGCTCGATCTCGATCCGCGGTCACACAATGTGTTCGCGGGCACGATCAAGGACCGGATCCTGACGATCGAACCGGGAGACTTCTACATGCAAGGGGAGTCGCAGTTCTATGCGGTCCTCCGGTTTGCGCAGGCCCAGCTGCGTCTCACCATGGAGTCTGAAGGAAGCCTCACCGGGTTCATCGGTGGATACCAGCCCTGGAGTGACTATTATCACTATTTGGCGATCCGCGGTGAGAATGACGGGCAAGTTGATCTGCCAGGGGTGTACTACGCAATGAAGCGTCTGGCCGACGGCGTCCCCGACCCGGCCACGGGTGAAAACACGGCCATCTCGGCGGCCTATTGGCTCGAAGCGGTACCGGCGTTCCATACGACGGTGTCCGGTGAACTCGTGGGGACGGCGGTCGGACCCGGTCCCGAGTTCAGCGGTCCGGCGGCGAACCGACTCGAGGCCTCGCGGTAGCGCGGTCATGGCGGACCGGTCGAGACGAATGGGAGGGCTTGTATGCGGCGGATCTCTCTGACGCGGGTGCTGTTGGCGTGTGGGCTCGCAGGGGTCGCGGCAGAGGCGGGTGGGGCAGAGGAGGTCTCGTTCGTCCGGCTGACGCCCGCCCAGTACCAGCGAGCGATCCACGACATCTTCGGCCGCAGTGTCGAGGTCGACGATCGTGGCGTCGACTCCGGGGTTCGTGAGAACGGGTTGCTAGCATTGGGCGCCCGCAAGCTCACGCTGACCGCGGCCACGCTTGAGCGCTACGAGTCGCTGGCTCGACAGGTTGCCGCCCAGATCACCGACCCCAGGCGTCGGGCGACCCTCATCCCCTGCGCGCCCGAGTTCGACAGCGCCCCGGATGATGACTGTGCCACCCGGTTTCTCACCGAGGCCGGTCGGTTCCTGTTTCGACGTCCGCTGTCCGACCCCGAGACACGGTCGTATGTGGCTATGGCCCACGCCGCGACCGAGACCCTCGATGACTTCGATGCCGGTCTCCGAGCGGCCCTCGTGGGGATGCTCGTCGCTCCTGATTTTCTCTTTCGGGTCGAGCGCACCGAGCCGGACCCCGACCATCGGGAGAAGCTGCGGCTGGATGCCTACTCACGCGCGTCTCGGCTGAGTTTTTTTCTCTGGGACAGCACGCCGGACGCCGAGCTCATGGCGGCCGCACAATCCGGGGCGATCGAATCACCCGATGGCCTCCAGCAGCAGGTGGAGCGGTTGCTGTCGTCACCCCGAGTCGAGGACGGTTTACGGGCCTTCTTCGCCGATATGCTAGGGTTTGACGGGTTCGCCACACTGTCGGTGGATTCGAGTCTCTTCCCGAAGTTCACGAAGAATGTCAAAGATGAAGCCCGGGAACAGACGTTGCGTACCATCGCCGACCACCTCCTGCGGCAGAATGGCGACTACCGGGATCTCTTTGTCACGCGTGATACGTTCCTGACCCCGTCGCTGGCGGCGCTCTATGGGGTGCCGCTGCCGAGGGCGCAGGAGCTGGGGGGCGCCGTCCCGTGGGTTCGGTATCGATTTCCCGATGACGGTCCGCACGTGGGGCTTCTCACCCAGGTGAGCTTCCTCGCCTTGCATTCGCACCCCGGCACCACATCGCCGACCCTGCGGGGTAAGGCGCTGCGAGAGAATCTGCTGTGTCAGCGTGTGCCGCCGCCGCCGGGAGATGTCGACTTCAGCCTTGTGCAGGATACGAGCAACCCTGCGTTCAAGACGGTGCGACAGCGGCTCGCCGCGCACCGGGAGAATCCAACCTGCGCCGCCTGTCACCGGCTGACCGATCCGGTGGGGCTGACGCTCGAGGTATTCGATGTGTCCGGTGTTTACCGGACGACCGAGAACGGAGCGCCCATCGATACCACCGGCAACTTTCGGGGCATGCCGTACGCGAGCGTGACCGAGTTGGCTCCGATCATTCGGGATGACCCGACCGCTACGTCCTGTCTGGTCAATCGAGCGTTCTCGTATGGCATGGCGAGACTGCCGACCGACGATGAGTTTTCGTGGCTTGTCGACACCAGGTCGGACCTTATGGAAACCGGAGTCGGTTGGCGTGACCTCATGCGACGGATTGCGCAGAACCCGGAGTTTTATACCAACCGGGTGGAGTAAGCGTAGGGCCGATCACCCGGGTCCGCGAGGGACCGAGGTGAGAGCAGGGGCTGGTCGGCGGGGTTCGACTGAGTCGTGGAATTGAGGTTTTGAGATCAAGGAGGCCAGTATGAGTGGCATGGCGAAAATCGACCGCCGCACCGTGCTTCGAGGGTTGCTTGGTGGCACGGCGGTGACAGTTGGGCTCCCGGTGTTGGAGTGCTTTCTGAACACCAACGGTAGCGCCTACGCGGCGACCGGCGCCCCCCTGCCGCCCTGTTTCGGTACCTGGTTCTGGGGACTGGGGTGGGCCCCCACCCGGTGGGAGCCTTCGACCACCGGTGTCGGCTATGCGCTACCGGAGCATCTCATGGGTCTGGAACCGATTAAAGAGAAGATGAACCTCTTTAGTGGGATGCAAATTTTTCTCGACGGAAAGGTCAACCAGAACCACTACTCGGGTGCCCAAGGGCAAGCCACCGGCGTGGTGTCGAGGAACGCCAGCGACTACACGACGAGTATCGATACGATCATCGGGGAGCAGATCGGTAAGGGCACCCGGTTTCGTTCGCTCGAAGCCACCTGCGACGGCGACAGCCGGTCCGGCTGGAGCGCACGCGGGTCCAGCGGTCAGAACCCGTCCGAGACGTCACCGCTGGCCTTGTATGCGCGCATCTTTGGGGATGGCTATCAGGACCCCAACACAGCGAACTTTGCGCCGGACCCGTCTTCGATGGTCCGTCGCAGCGTGCTGTCGGCCGTCTCAGAACAGCGGCGTAGTCTCCTGGGTGCCGTGTCTGCTTCGGATCGCGCGCGGCTCGATGAGTATTTTTCGTCGGTCCGCGATCTTGAGCAGAAGCTGGCGTTCGAACTGGAGCGGCCGGCGCCGCTCCCGGCCTGCACGATGCCCGACCCGCCCACGGACGACATCGGAACCGTCATTCCCCAGGTGGCGCGGACCCATCGCCAGTTTGCCCAGTTGATCGCGCACGCCATGTCCTGCGGCCAGACCCGGATCTTTAACCTCACCTTGGGGTCGGCTTTCTCCCGACTGCGGACGCCGGGCGAGCCCAGCGGCTACCACTCGCTGACGCACGAAGAACCGGTCGACCTCGAGCTTGGGTATCAGCCCAAGTGCAAGTGGCTGGCCGAGCAGTGCATGGGCTTCTTCCGGGAGCTGGTGCAGGCGCTGGACGCGATCCGCGAGGGAGAGCGGACGCTGCTGGATCGCAGTGTGGTCTTTGCTTTTACCGACCATGGCGAGGCGCGGATGCACTCGATGAAACGTCTGCCGATCATCACCGCCGGGAGCGGTGGCGGCCGGATGAAGACAGGCTATCACGTGGCGGCGGAAGGTGATGCGGCGACCCGAGTTGGGTTCACGGTCCAGCAGGCGTTTGGGGACGCGCGTGGAAGCTGGGGGGCCGAGTCGAACCAGGTCTCTAATCCGTTCGGTGAGGTGTTGGCCTGACCAGCGCTGGGGGGCGATTATGCGTGTTCTGACCGTGATGCGGACGAGTATTTTTTTCTTCGCCACTGTGGCGGCACTCATGATCGGCTCGGTCTCCGGGCGGGGAGCGGAGCCAGTGGAACCTCGGACCACGCCACCGGGCGTCACCCTGGTGGAGGTAACCCGGGAGCTGCAGACGTCCTCAGATCAGCTGCTCTGGGTCCGCCTCGGTAGCGAAGATGGCGCGACGCTCTTGATCTCTCACGATGATGCCCCCGACGTGTCGAGTTGCGTGGACGCGTGTAGTGGGGAGTTCCCGCCGTTGCGGGCGACACCCGACGCGGTGCCGTTCGGCGACTGGTCTCTCGTGGCACGGGCCGACGGACAGCCCCAGTGGGCGTATCGGTCCCACCCCTTGTACACCTGGACGGCGGAGGAAGAGCCGGGAGAGGTGGCCACCAACGTCGGGCTGGTCGAAACCGCCGGGTTGAAGACAGCGGACAGACCGGTTGAGGCGGGGTCGTTGCTGCCGCCACCCGGGTGGGAGGTGGCTCGCTTTGATCCGATGACGTCGATCGCCGCGCCCGTCGGCATCGAGGCCACGATGGTGCCCACAGCCCAGGCGGTTGTACTCACCGATTTCGAGGGCCGGACACTCTACGCATTCGACGGCGACCCGCGGGATGACGGACAGGCCTGTACCGACGAGGGCTGCGAGCTACGTTGGCTTCCCGTTGCGACACCCGCACTGGCTCGTGAGGTCGGCGACTTCACGGTGGTGGTCCGGGCGGATGGGTCCAGACAGTGGGCCTACAACGCAAGACCCCTCTATCGTTTTAGCGGAGATCTGCTGCCCGGGGACGTGCACGGGCGGGCTGCTGATGCCCGGTGGCGCGCGGCCGCGCTTACCCACAACTTCCGCCCCAAGGGGGTGGCGGTCTTCACGCTTCCCGGTTACGGAGATGTCCTGACTCTGGATGGTCGGACCTTGTATACGGGTTCGGCGTTTGAGAAGTACTGGGGCGGCCGAAATCTGCGTGACAGCTTTAGAGTCGCTTACTTCCGCGGGAAGCGCCTCGGTGGCAATGCTTGCGTCGACGAGGCGTGTCTGCAGATGTGGCATCCGTTCCGAGCACCGGTTGGCGCACGATCACATGGGTTTTGGGAGGTGATTACGCGCGGTGA
>JAYZGM010000148.1:0-12901 GCA_036336225.1 Acidobacteriota bacterium
TCTGTGGCTTCGTGCCCTGAATCTGGGCGTAGCCGCTCTCGGCCGTCGTGTAGAACGAACGGCGAGCTTCCGACCGCGCGAGCTCTTCTGGCGGAACACCAGCTGCTGGGTCCTCCGCCCCCGTCGGTGGTCCACCGGTCAACATATTCAAATGCAATCCAACGGCGTGGTCGGGATGATTGAACGCGTGCCATCGGCTTACGATGGAGCCCCAGTCCCCCCCCTGAATGCCGTACCGGTCATAGCCAAGTCGGGCCATCAGTTTTGCGCCGATCTCGGCGATCTGCTCCGGGCCAAATCCAGGCTCACGTGGCTTGTCCGAAAATCCGTAGCCTGGCATCGACGGAGCCACGACATGGAACGCGTCCTCGGCGTTTCCCCCGTGGGCGACCGGATCGGTCAACGGCCCGATGATTTTCGTGAACTCCGCAATTGACCCGGGCCATCCGTGCGTAATGATCAGAGGCAACGCATTTGGCTCAGGTGAGCGCTGGTGGATGAAGTGGATGTCAAGACCGTCGATCACGGTCTTGAATTGGTCGAACTCGTTCAAACGACGCTCCTCGGCGCGCCAATCGAATTCGTCTCGCCAGTAGGTAATGAGCTCTGTCAGGTATTCGAGTTCGGTGCCATAGTCCCAGCCCGCCCCGTCGAGCTGGTCCGGGAGCCGGGTCATATTGAGTCGCTGCTTCAGGTCGTCGAGTGTCTCGTCGGACACGGCGACCTCGAACGGTCGGATCGCAGTGTCATCGGCGGATCCGCCGGGCTGGGCAACAACGGCAAGGGGAGCGAACGCCATAAGCGCCGTCATCCCTCCGATACGTATGAACATGGTTGGTCCTCTCGGTCGTGTCGACGGCGATCGGCCCGGAGACCGTTCACCTGGCAAAACGGTATCGCTCGGAGCGGACCCGCCGCTTAATTCAGAGTCGAGTAAATCACGGAGCACCCATGTCCGACGGCGCAACAAATACCTGCCCCATCGCCCATGGGTGCTCCCCACACTCGTAGGTGAACATACCAAGCGTGTCGAACCGCACAAACCCCGATTCCGCCTCCTTCAACGTGCCGGTCGTCCACGGGGTGCCCTTCGATGTGATCGCGTGGGTCAGTCCCCCGCTGTTGACGAAGGTCACGACCGGCCCGGGGCTCACGCGTATCTGCGACGGATTGAAAGCATGCTCCTCTACGGCATACCTGAACCGAACCCCACGCTCCGCACAAGCGTCATCACTCCGTTGGTCGCACGTCCCGGTGAACGAAGTTCCGGCGACAGTGGGGCGTCTTCCTCCGGCACAGTTCCGCCGAGCTTGAACGCCCACATTTCGGGTCCCATCGCCAGCGTCACATACGGCTCGCCACCTACTTGGCCAACGGGTCGGGTCGCATTTGGAACTTGACGGCCTTCGGCCGCACCCCGGTCCCACCTTCACCTCTCCCGCCCTCGATATGCCACGTGGCATAGGTGGAAAAACTCGCCCAGTAGCCTTTGCCTTTCCAGCCAGTGTCGGGGTTGTCGACACGACCGTTCCCCGACCGAGGAAAGAAGCCCAGCGGATAGGGGACGCGTAAGGTGACATACCGGCCAAGGACGGGGGAGAAAACTTCCATGGCGTCCGTATTCACAGACCCGTAGATCGGGGCGTCGGCCCCGAGCCCCAACGTGTCATGGAAGTCCATGTGAGCCAGATAGCTCTCGTTGGCGTGAAAGAAACTGTCGCCATAGGTCGGGTCGTTCTTGCGACGAAACGACCAACCCTCCGGACAGCTCTGCCCAGTGGCCTGCGGATCACTGACCGTGTCGCACAACGTGCGATTGAAGCCGGAGAAGTGTCCGCTCACACGCCAGTTCTGCCACGCCACCCCGTCGCCATCTACTTCCACCCCTCCTGAGCCGATAACATCCGGGTCGAGACCGGTCGGGGGTTCGTAGAACTCGGCCGAGCACGTCTCTGGTGGGTTGTCGCCCTTGTCGATCCGGACGAGTCGCCGGTCACCGCGTCCGATCCCGGAGCACCACAAGCTGCCATCGGCATGACTCACCGCCACCGAGTAACAGCCGAAGTTGATCCGATGATCCAGACCGGTCGCTACAGGCTGATCTGGCTCGGTCCACTCGGTGATCTGGCCATCACCATTGGTATCTATCACCGCCGGGCACCATCCCTGAGACGCTTCGGCATCCTGCGTCTCGTCCCACATATCCATGTCGATCCAGCCGACCGCACCGTTCTGGCCGAAATAGAGGAAGTTGTCTTCGCTCATCTGGTTATGGTCAGCGCTAAAGCACGTATCGATATGCTCGAACTCGCCCGTAGCGGGGTCATACACCGACACCTGCCGGCTGGCGCGCTCGAGCGGATAATTAACGGCGAACGGATTTTCCGCCGACGTGCAAAAGTCCGGCTGATTCTCGGGGTCACGCACCCGCGACGCCATCCAGACCCGGGCGTGACCGTCGACGGCTGAACTGCGGACGTCCGCCCGCCGAGCCCAGATGTCGGCTCCATAGTGCGGGGACCGCGTCGGGGAGGCATTGAAACCTTGAACCAATGGGGAGGCGTTGGATGGCACGGTCACCACCGAAGCGGTGTGGGTCACCGGGTCCAGAATGGTCAGCAAATCGGTCATCTCGGCAACACCAAAGACCGGTCCGTCGGCATTGATGGTTCCGTCGCGGATATCAGCGGCAGCCATGTCGGTGCGCCCGTCGATCTCCGATCCCCAATCCCACAACGTGATCACGAGGTTGCGTTCGACCCCCGCGGGGCGCGGTGGGACCTGATTCGGCGCTTCACCCGCCGCTACGCGATCACTCCAGTCGGCGAGCGCCTGACGCATGTCACCCAGCGCCGTGAATTGCTGGGCCATCCCGGGACCGGAGGGACCCACCCCGGTGCGACGAATCCACGCATCGAGCGATGACCCACGACCCTGCATGGCCGGGAGAATTTCCCGAGTTGCTTTGTTCCCGACCTGGTGACAGTCGTAGCACTGCTTCATCGTCAACGCGAAGTCGAGCTGTGCCTCCGGCTCCGACGGCGGCGTGATCATATTGAGCCACCACGCGGCGGGGTAGACTTGGGCCGCGGCGTGCGGATCAGGGGCCACGCTGGCGGTGAGCTCAACGCGTTCACCCGGATTCGCCGGTTGGCGTTCCGAGTCGACGAGACCATAGCCACGAACAAAAAGCTCGTAGCTGGCATCGGGAAGATCCGGCACAACAAAACGCCCGTCGTCGTCGGTCACGACGATGCGCGCAAACTGCGTCGGCAGGTCGGTGGTCTCAGCAATCACCCAGACACCGGCCTCGGGGCCACTCGCGCTACGGACCACCCCCCCAATGTCGTTCGGATCGAGCGCAATCTCATCCTGCGCATCAAGCCACACCAACGAACCCGTCACAACCGCAGTCACAGCGAGCGCACGAATCCAGACAACCATAGAACCTCCGAGTGTGCTTAACGGTGAAGCCAAACCGCGGAGCGTCTAGCGCAGCGCGCTGTAATTCACGCGGTAACCGCCCTGATCATCCGGCTCGCGATACACCGTGTGACACGCAACACAGGTCTGCCCGAGCTCGCTGGCAATGGCGTCAAGCGTGATGACGTCCGGCTCCTCGGCCGAGAGCTCCGTGTCCAAATGGTCGAGCTGGGTTAACGCCGCCCGCAGCCACCCCACCGCGTCGGGTCGCTGGCGATCGCGCCAAAATGTAATTGTGGTCGCCAGCTGCTCGCGCGAACGAATCGCTCGCTCCTTCGCGCGCTCGAAGTCACGGTCCGCCAACGCCCGTCTCACGCCAGCCACGTTCGGGCCCAGCGTCTTCATCATGGCGTCCAGATGAGTCTCGGTAAAGATCGGATATGCCTTGTCTGGCGTTTGGGCCAAACCAGGACGGACCGGCATGATCAGACACGCGCAGACAAGGACAAGAGCAAACGACCGTCGTGACATGGCTCAACCTGCTACACGTCGGTCAGGCGGTTCAAAGGGCCCGTGCTATCCCCAAACGCCTCGACCGGAACCCCCAACTTTTCGAGAATCGTCACATGAAGATTGGCGAGCGGCGTATCCTGCGCGTATCGAACATAATGCCCCCCCCTAAGCCCCGCGTTCTTTCCTCCGACCAACGCAACAGGAAGATCGTCGTGGAAGTGCGTGTTGCTGTCGCTAATCCCCGTGCCGTAAAGAAACAACGTCGAGTCGAGCATCGATCCGTCCCCCTCGGGAAGCGAATCAAGCTTCTCGACGAGATAGGCGAACTGCTGGAAGTGATACTCGTTGATCTTGTGTAATCGTTCTAGCTTGGCGGTCTCATCCTGATGGTGCGACAACGGATGATGAGAGTCGGGAACACCAATCTCCGGATACGCGCGTCCACTAACCTCGCGAGCGAGCATGAACGTGCTGATACGTGTCAAGTCCGTCTGATACGCGAGCGCGAGGAGATCCATCATCAGCTTGGCGTGCTCGGCGTAATCGCTCGGTACCCCGACGGGCTGATCCACGACCGGGAGCTCTCGGGTGTTCTGCTCCTCGGCCATGGCAATTCGTCGCTCGATATCCCGGACCGCTTCGACATACTCGTCCAGCTTGACCTGGTCGCCTGGACCCACCACCCGCTCGAGCCCACGCAGTTCCTCGTTCACGAGGTCGAGGATGCTCCGGTCGCGTCGCATGCGCGCCAACCGCGCCACCGGATCGGTGCTGCCACTGGTACCAAACAACCGTTCAAAAACCGCGCGAGGATCATTTTCAATGGGCAGTGGTGTGGTTGGTGTCCGCCACGCGATGGTATTGGTGTAAGCGCAGCTCGCCCCTCCGTCACAGTTCCCTACCATCGCGTTTGACTCAATCCCAAGCTCGAGCGACGCGATTTGCGTCTCCTTTTCCAACTCGCGCGCCGCGATTTGGTCCACCGACACCGCATTTGACACATCGGCGCCGTTGGTCATCTTGTAGGGCACACAGGTCAGGAACGTCCCTGCCGACCGCGCATGGTCGCCCCCTCCCTTGACCAAATTGGCCGATTCGTCGTCGAGACCACCACAAATGAGCACTTTGTCCTTGAAGCCCTGTAACGACCGCAAGGTTGGAGGCAGCTGGTCAAGCGCACCTTCGGTCTTCGGATACCAATACGGCATCGACATCCCGTTTGGGACATAGAAGACACCAAAGCGTGTGATCGGAGCCGCCGCCGTGCGAGTCTGCGCCGTCAGCGCCGGGACCATGCTGTCGAGCAACGGCAGGGCCAGCGAGGCTCCCAACCCCCGAAGCACGGTGCGACGTGGCAAGTGCATCTTGGTAAGAAACATGTGACTCTCCAGGAAGACAGACGCGAGTTACGGTTGCGCGGCCACCAGCACATCCTCGACGGGCGCGTGACGGAGCAAAAATGGCTCGCTCATCACGACGCCGAGCACCAGCGACGACCAGCGAAAGTCGTCTGCTTCGAGTCCACGCACGATACGACGAATGATCGGAGCGTCATAGAAATCCACGCCACGACCAAGCGCGTAGGTCATCAACTTCTCGGTGACGGTTCTGGCATACTCGTCCCCGGACGCAAGTAGCGCCTCTCGAAACGCCCTGGGGCTGTCGATGGTGGCACCGTCCAGCGTAATGGTGGCGTCGATCTCGGCGCCCCCGTCACTCTCCCGCCAGCGGCCGATCGCATCAAAGTGCTCCATCGCAAACCCGAGTGGATCCATCCGGGTGTGACAGCTGGCGCACACGGGGCTGCTTCGGTGCTGCTCCATCCGCTCTCGCAACGACGTCGGCTGGCGTCGGTCGCTCTCGGGGAGCGGGGGTACGTTTGGAGGTGGCGGTGGTGGCGGTGCCCCCAGCAGCGCTTCCAAGACCCAAAGTCCACGCAGCACGACGGACGTCCGATTCGCGTAGGAGGTCACGGTCAGCAGACTCGCGTGGCCCAACAACCCATGACGCCGATCGTCATCCCAGGTGTATCGCCGAAAATGGCTGCCGTACAGGTCCTCGACGCCATAGTGCCGGGCGAGCTGCTCATTCAGAAACGTGTAGTCGGCGCGTAACAGATCCTGAATGGGACGGTCCTGTCGCACCTGGCTTCGGAAGAACATCTCGGTCTCGCGTATCATGGCTTTCCGTAACGAATCGTTGAAGCCAGCGAACAGTGCCCCGTCCGGGTCCTGCGAGAAGAGGTTGCGGACTTGTAGCCACTGTCCCACGAAATCGTCCATGAACCGGGTGGAGCGCCGGTCGGCCAGCATACGACGCACCTGCGTGGTCAGCGTCTCCGGATCACTCAGCTCGTTCCGTTCGGCCAGCTCGAGAAGCTCGTCGTCGGGAATGCTCCTCCAGAGGAAGAACGACAGCCGGGTCGCCAGCTCGAGGTCGCTCAATCGATAGATATCACCCGCCCGGGTGTCGACCGGCTGACGCTCAACCCGCATGAGAAACTGTGGCATCGACAGCAGGGCCTCAAGCATCCGCTCGATCCCGAACTCGAAGTCTCGCTCGCTGCGTCCCTCTCGATAGATCCCGAGCAACGACTCGACATCGTTGGTCGTCACGGGGCGCCGATACGCGCGCCGCGCGAGCGTGGTGACGATGTCGCGCGCACAGGCCTCCTCGGTCTGCTCCTGTTGGTCGCTGGGTCGACACGTGAAGATGCGGCGGCGCGTGGGGGTATCGTCGGGAACGGTCCCGTTAAACGGCCCGGAGATAAACACCTTGTCAATACCCGGAAGCTGACCGGAAGGATGAGGAGACGGCGCCGAGTCGGTGAACGCTACCGAAAGAAGACGAGTACCGGCTTCGATCGGCACCCGTAGCTCGAGGGCGTGGTCGGCGGTCATCCGATACTCGTGCAACCGCTGCCCCTCCACGTCGTCCTCCGGCACGGCGATCAGCATCCCGGGATCCGGACCTGGAAACATCCCGCCGATCGGGAATCGCTGTATCAGGGCATGGTCGATCCGAATCTCGATCTGATGCTCGTTTTCCGCAATCCCATCGATCGTCTCGATGGTGTCATTCCGTTTGAGTCGAATAGCGAAGACATACTCCCCGTCCAACGGGAAGTGGTGGCGGACTGCGATACCACCGTGCGTCGCAAAGGGGAGGTCTTCCCCGGCACGAACATCACGTCGCTCGAATCCCACTTCATAGAGCTGCATGACCGGTCGGGTGTCCGGGCTACCGACCACGGCGCGGCTGATCTTGGTGGCGGCGGCGATGTAGCGCGCCATCAAACCCGGCGTAATAGACAGCACGTCGGCGTTGTTGTCGAATCCGAACCCGGCCATGTCCGACGGAAGCAGCTCCTCACCGTCGATCTCAAGACCCAGCAGGTCCTCGATAACGTTCACATACTCGACGCGATTTAGTCGGCGAGACGACACACGCCCTGGATTGGGGTTCATCTCGGCCACTCGGTCGAGTGCCCGTTCCAAAGAGGTTGCAAATGTATCCACGACCTCTGGGGCAGGGCGCGGTCGCCCCGCGGGCGGCATCTGCCCGCTCCGCAGCTTGTGGACAACCTTCTCCAACACCGGCGCATTGGTCCCGACCTGTGAGAGATCGAGCCCATCCAGACTCAGTCCGCCGGTCTGGAGCCGCTGGTTGTGACAGGTAACGCAATATCGGTCAAGCAGCTCGCGTGAGAGAGCCTCGGGCTGGCCGGCCCACGCCACCATCGGATAGACCCCGAGCATCACCGCGAACATGAGCCCCGCGACGACGCTTGGCGCGAGTGAAACATCGTACCTGCGCATCAGCATCACCCTCATATCTTCTTCGAGTGTTCCAGTATACCCCCGACCCGCGGGCGCCGGCGTCCTATTTGGGCCGGTTGTGACCGATACGCCGACAGGGGAAACATGGCTCGGAAGACAGGACGCCGCCAGGGACGAATTCCCCATCGAGAAACGACTGGCGAGGGCTGAGCCCACACTCCCCACCGGTCGCCATGTTCAGGGGCGATTCTTCGTATCCGCAATAGCCGAGACGCATGGGGGAACCGAGCGAGTCGATGATGCCCTGAACACGTCTGCGTGTTTTTTCCCCTTGGAGAGCTACACGATGGCGAGTGCAGGAAAATCGAGCTCTTCTGTCCAGCCCATGTCGTATCGGTGGAAACGCAAAATCCAGCCTTCGACCTTCGCAGCGAGCCCAGCTCCTCTATGCCACCATGCGAATCTGCATCGTTCTTGCTGACGCGAGGGTAGCGCATCCCCTATCGTGTCACGCGCTCCGGCGGCGTGGGCTGAGACGTTCTGCCGGAAGATCGCCCGGGGGCAAGCGACACTTGTGGTGCTGATCACCAACTCGGCGGTCAGCAACCTCATCCGCGAGAGCAAGACGTTTCAGATCCCGTCCATCATGCAGGTCAGTCGCGGCGCCGGGATGCTAATGCTGAACGACGCCTTGGCAGAGCTGGTCAAGGCGAAGTAAATCGAGTCCAAAGAGGCCTATCTGAAGAGCATCGACAGGACCGTGATGGCCGACCGGCTCAGGCGTCTGGGCGCCGATACGTCGTTCATTACGAAAACGCCCACCGGAGCCTGACGGACACCCGGCCAGACTCCAGTGAGCAACCCGCCGGCTAAGCAATCATCACCGTTCTCGGATGTTGCGAGTGGTCCTCAAGACCCGTCTGCTTGATGGAGAGTTCCTCACGCGTGGGCTGCGTGTTGCCGTTGACATCGGTCACACGGGACACCAGCGTGTGCTCGCCCGCCGTGGCTCCAGTCCACGTATAGCGGAAAAGCTTCCACGAGTACTGTCCATTCGTCACGGGGTCGAGACTCGCAGCTTGCCAGGCGCCATCGTCCACTTTGACCTGCACGCCCCGAAGTGGCGTGCCATCATGCAACACGAACCCAAGCACCTCATGACGATCGCCGATTCGCGTCACCCGCGCGATGACCGACTTCACGCGCATACGTGAGACCTCGGTCTCGTGCCAGACCGTCTCCCCACCGATCTCTTCCGCCCACAACGTGCGATACCAGCGGGCCTGCCATTTGCCCAGGAATCGCTCGGATTGCACGCGGATGTGTGAGAGCCACTTGACGTTGGCCACCCCATACCACCCAGGAACGACCAATCGGAGCGGAGCACCCTGCTCGCGTGTCAACGGCTGTCCGTTCAGCGCGTAGGCAAGCAGCGGTCCTGACGTCATGCCGTCAGCAAGGGACAAACTGCGCGCAAACGGTTGGTCGACTTCGTGGGGTGTCCCGCGGAAGTCCACCGTCTCCGGGCCCTTGTCCGCCCCGAAAAAGACCACCTCGCGAGCCGAGGGCGCCGTGCCAACCAGATCGAGCACGGCGCGCAATGGCACCCCGGTCCACCGACCATTGCTGGACAGCCCCTGAATCAGACGTGGAGAATTACCCGAGCACTCATAGCCCGCGTCGACCTCGGTGCTCCCCATGCCGCGGATATCGTCCAGGCTGAGCTCGGTCGGGCGGTCCACAAGACCGGACACGCCAAGCTGAAATGTAGCCGGGTCAACCTCCGGTTTGTCGAAGTGCTGAATCGTATAGAACGCGTCCCGAGGCGTATACGGACCATCGATGGTGCGGATATCGAAGATCCGAATGGCGGACTCAGGATTAGGCTGCCCAAATCCCTCGGGTACATCGGTGAACGGGACCACCACCTCGTCCTGGGCCAGCGCCGGCAGCGCCCAACGATTGGCTCCCAACACCCCGGCCCCAGCCGCCGCGAGGCTGCGCTTCATCATTTCTCGACGGGTCGTTCCATTCGTCATTTGACTGACTCCTTGCCGGCCATGGTCCCCGGCACGATAGCTGGTGCGTAGCGGCCGCATGATCCCATGGAAGCCGCCGTCAGGTCAGAGATATCAGGTCGTAGTCTCGATCAACCGATTTGCGTCGTCGGACGCGTCGAGCGATGATGCCTTTCTTCGCGTACAAACCGATACCCTTTCGGAGGCTTTCGTGTCCCGATGTATCACACTCGTTTGGGTTTTCATACTCGTCTTTCTGGGGTGCAGGAGCGAGGTTGCGCCCCGCGCGCCGAGCGCGAACACCACATTGTACGCAGGCGCCACGCTCATCGTCGGAGATGGTCGGCCAGTCATTGTCGACGCGGCTTTCGTCGTGGCGGACGCCCACTTCACCTGGGTCGGCCCGCGACAAGACCTGCCAGCCACTCCGGGTGCGCCCCTGGTGGAGCTTGACGGAAAAACGGTGATCCCCGCCCTGATCGACGCCCACCAACATATCGGGCTGACCAATATCATCGACGGGTCACATCATTCGGACAACTACACGCGGACGAACCTCATCTCACATCTCCAGCGTTCGGCCTACCACGGCGTGGCGGCCACCATGAGTATGGGGTTGGAAGCCGATGAGCGGTTGGCGTTCGAGCTACGTGACGCCGTGTTGCCCAACGCCGCGCGGTTCCTGAACACAGGACGGGGTATCGCGGCCACGCCGGAAGCCGGTCCCCAGCAACCGTATCGGCGAGGCATTCCCAGAGGGGTGGACACAGTGGCGGCCGGGCGATTGGCGGTGACCGAACTTGACGAACAGAGCGTGCGGTTGGTGAAAATCTGGGTGGACGACCGAGGCCAAACCGTCCCCAAGTTACAGCCGGAGGTCTATCAGGCCATTATCGACGAAGCCCACACCCGGGACATGCATGTCGTGGCGCACATCGGCACGACCAGCGCGCTCGACGACGCCAAGGCCCTGATGCTCGCTGGGGTCGATGGATTTGCCCACACTGTGCGGGACCGGGACATTGACGAGGAGTATCTGGCCATCGCTCGGAACCATCCCGAGATCTGGACCATTCCGAACCTCCCAGGGTCCAAGTGCGTGCGATTGGAGACCCCTGCGGAGATAACACCCCTCGCGTAGCGGGCCCATCGAACAATGCATCCGCTCGTGAACCAGTCCCGATACTCGATGGTTTGAAACGCAGCGTCACCAGCCGGCCGTGTCCTCGGCGAGCGCGAAGGCGACCGTCGTCATCCCGCGTCTCCCGAACTCGGTCTCTGCCGCGTCTACCAGCGGCGCTTCCTCCACGCTCACATCGATCGGTTGTCGAGCCGCTTCCACCTCATCCGAGGTCGCCTTGGTGAAACAGAGTGGGCAGGGGGGAAAATCGTCACCATCAATACGCACCGGTGGACCGTAAGTGCGACAGACGAGCGGACGCCACTCATACACGACACACGCGCCTGAATCCGGGTCGAGGGCTGGGCAGGGCGAGGACTCGAATTGGCGATAGAACCGATGCTCTTCAGCTTCGGTGGCGAAGAGCCCGACCCGTCCGGACGGAAACACAGGGGACTGCGTCTCCACCGCGGCGTGGGCACGACGACGAACTCCGTTCGCGCGGCCCACATTTGTCTCGGCGAGTCTGTTGAGACCACGACGCAGACGCCAGGCGTCAAGCTGGGTAATCGCGAAGGGGCCAAAACAACATGGCGAGCATCCGGCTTGACACGTCAGGTGCGGGCCCGCCCTGTCCCTGGCCCGTCCAGTCGCCTCGTCCACAAGGGCGACCAGTCGGCGATCACCCCGGGGTAGCGGTTCGCCGACCGGTCCACCGTCACGTGTCATGCGTACATCATGCCTTTAACGTCGACCTCCGTGTATGCCCATCAGCGTGCATCTGGGCCTCGACGGCCAGAATGGTCACGTTATTTTTGATCGGTCCTTAGGAGTCAGTCATGACCTCTTCGAACACCCTCACCCGAACAACGGTGTAGATCGCCGCGCTGGCGGTGTACGGCCTCGTCGCCCGTGGTCAAACGCCAGAAAACCGACCGCCATCCGCAATGAGGTCGCGCGGGACCTGGGCCCTGCCGACGAGGTCCTCGTACTCCGTCACCATCGTCTGCGGAAAGGTGGCCACGAACCATTCCTCCAATTGAGCGAGCTTGGCGTATGGCCGTGGTTCGCGCGTCTTGGGGCGCGGGTCACCGGACAGTGGGTCGTCATCGATCCTGACGGCGGCAATCTTGGGTACGACGACGTGTATCGTCTTGCCCGCTACGCCAGCTTTGAACATTGGCGGGATACGCGCGGCCGCCGGTCCAGCACCCTGGCCGGTAACGGCCCGGCCCGAGACCGATACACGGAAGCGCTCAGACTACGTCGCGAGTTCCAAGTGAGCTCAGATGGCGGCTACTTCCTGCAGGGACGGACGGCCACGACCCGGCCAGTGTGTCTGCCGGGTGTCACCGGAGAACAGTATGCGCCACTCGCTCCGGGCATGTCCCTGGATCCCGCCGACGCGGTGGTTACTGTTCGCCACGACGTGCCCACCCGCACGAGCGGGGAACTGGTCGCACTCACCTACCGCAAGATCCGAAAGGGGTCGTTTGCTGACATTCTCGTCTCGACAACCCAAGCGGTGTGGCCGTTCGAGGAGAAGCTGGGCGCGCGTCCGATCGGGATCTGGAAGGTCATCCATCCACCAGCACCGAGTCGTACAGAAGACAACCCGCACCATGACGAGATGATCGCCATGACCCGCCATGCGAGTCACGCGCACTACGAAGCGTTGCAACCGGACACCGCAGCCAGCGAGGGTGGCAACGGCCCAGACTGGCGAGCGTGGCAAGACGGTCTCGGCGACCACGCCGGTCACACCCTAGAAACGCGTGTCGAATTCCTCCACGGTGCGCTCCACGCCACCCGGCCCGACTTCATGCCGGCGTTGCCCGAGCGATATGGTCTTGTTGGTGAGCGATGAGCCGAGCCGTTCTACGCCGCCTCGATCGGTAGTCCCGCGCGTCGTCACGCCACGGGTCGATACGCCAGCCACCGACGTGGATTGTCGACGAGGATCTTGTGGATCGTGTCGTCCCCTACGCCGAAATACCGAAGCTTCGGCACGAACTGCACGAGCACAGTCGAGAAGCCGTTCCCCCAAT
>JAYZGM010000149.1:0-5357 GCA_036336225.1 Acidobacteriota bacterium
AATCGATTCTATCCCTGACCTGGCAGTCAGAATGCGTGATCGTGCTGGGTATAATTCTGGAGAAGAGACGGTTATGGCGAGGAGAGTGAGATGAAGCGTCTAACGCGTGCTTGTGGCATCGCGATAATCCTGTTGGCGGCATGGGGACCTGGCTCGAAGAGCCAGGCACTGGCGCAGGAATCGGCGCGCGAACCCGCTCCGCCGCCGCTAGCGTGGGGCGACCCCGATCTGCAGGGGATCTGGAATAACTTCACGATCACGCCGCTCGAACGACCCGCCGATCTGGGAGAGCAGGAGTTCTACACGCCGGAGGAGGCCACGGCCCTGGAACAGCGTGCCATTGAGGGCGTCGCCAGACAGAATGCGCCGAGCGAGGTGCGTAGCGAGCCATTGCCTCCGGGTGGCAACGTCGGCGCCTACAACAGCTACTGGACCGAGCAGGGGACCCGGGTCGTGGCGACGGGCCGGACGTCGATCATCGTAGACCCGCCCAACGGACGGTTGCCGGTGCTGACTGCCGAGGCGGAGGCGCGGATCACGTCTGCCGAGTATCGTCGGCTCGCCGACGCCAAGGACGGCCGGGTGCCTGCGCGCGGGCCGGAAGAGATGGGGCTGAGCGAGCGGTGTCTGTGGTACCGGGGGATTCCGTCTTTTCCCACCGGCTACAACAACAACTACCAGTTCTTTCAGAGCGAAGGCTTTGTGGTGATTCTCCAGGAGCACATCCATGACCTGCGGGTGATTCCCCTCGACGGTCGTCCTCATCTTCCCGCGGCGATACGACAGTTCGCGGGGAGTTCGCGCGGACGGTGGGAGGGTGACACGCTGGTGGTCGAAACGACCAACCTTCGGACGCCGTTCATTCGGCGCTGGAGTCGGCCGGAGCATTCCCTCTCACGAGGCGAGCTGAGTGAGGCCACCCGTGTGATCGAGCGGTTCCGACGCATCGATCGCAATCTGCTGGACTACGAGTTCACGGTGACGGATCTGGAGACCTTCACCAGCAAGTGGAGCGGTTCGCTGCCGATGGAGCGGATCGACGGACCGATGTACGAGTTCGCCTGTCACGAAGGCAACTACGGCATGGAGAATATGCTAGCGGGCTCGCGAGCCGACGAGCGCGCTGTGCGGTAGGAAGAGGGGATGACCGACGTCGACAACGACGCCGAACGAGACTATTTGAATCGGCTCTCCGAGCGGCTCAGGCTGTTGGTCGAAACAGGGACGAAGCTTCAGAGCATGCTTGAACCGGGCAACGGTGAGGAGGAGGCCTGAGGTGCAATCATCGCCGCGTATCGGTGCGGTCCACGCACTCCTGAACGCGATTCCGACTACTCAAGAGGCGTTTGACCGCGTCTGGCCAGACGCGGATGTGGCGCACTTACTCGACGGTTCGCTGTACCTAGACCGAAACGCGGGCACCGCCGCCGACGCCGAACTGGAGCGCCGAGTGCGGGCGCTGGTGAGGCACAGCGCCGACACTGGACAGCAGGCCGTGATCGTCACTGGGTCGTTTTTCGGAGCGATGGCGGAGGCGTCGCGCCGCGATGTTGACATTCCGGTCGTGACCTCGTTCGACGGCATCATCGAGCGGGCTTTGTCACTCAACCAGCCGCTGCACGTGCTCTCGACGGCGCCCGATTCCGCCTCGCTGCTCGCAGAGGCAATCGAGGGACAGGCCCAAGCGCGCGGCCAGTCGGTCAGTCTCTCGAGTCACCCGGTGTCCGGGGCGATGGATGCATTGCTGGGAGGAAGCCCGGAGGAGCACGACCGGCTGATCTTGGAGGCGATCGCGGCTCTCGACCCGGATATGGCGGTAGCCTTTGCGCAGTTCTCCATGGAGCGGATACTGCCGGCGAGTGACGATGCGCATGCGGCACCGGTTATCGGGCCCGCGAGCGAAGGTGTCGCGTGGCTCCGTCAGCTGGTTGGCGGCCGTTGAGCGCGAGACCATGTCCATGACCGAGCGGGTGATGTCGTGGGCCTCGGTGCTTCTCGTCGGTGTGCTCTCGACGTCTGCGCTGGGGCAGGAGGTTCGAGCGGTCGAGGACCGGCTGCTGATCGCCGAGCAGTTGACCCAGTACTCCTACCGCTGGGACGGTAAGGACGCCGAGGGCTTTGCGAACCTGTTTACCGACGACGGTGTCCTGGAGCGACGCATCAACGGCCTGCTCGTGACTGGATCGCGCGTGGAGGGACGCGATGCTATTCGCGCCTACGCGATCAAGTCACATGAGGGGCGGCTCGCGGATCGTCAAACCCGCCACCACTTCTCCGGCCTCGTGTTTCTGGAGCTCTCAGGCGACCGGGCCGTGACCAAGAACATGGCGCTAATCACTCATCAACCGTATGGCGAACCGACCGCGCACATCAGCGGGTCTGGCATCTACCTGAAGATCTGGCGACGGACCCCCGAGGGGTGGCGCATCGCCGAACGGGTGCTCCACAGCGACCGCATCCCCCATCGACCGCGCTAGGTGCTCACTCGACCACACTTTTTTCAGGAGTTGGCGTGAACCGGGCGTTATCGGAGTGTGGTCTCCGCGGTGTAGGACTGGACCGAGTTTGAGACGGTCGTCCGATTAACGCCGCTACAGGGACCTGATCAGAGTTCACCGCCTCTCGCTACAATGGGCGCCGTTTGTCCGAGAGGGAGTCATGAAGAGATATCTCGCGTTGCTGCTGAGTCTCGTTCTGGTCGCCGCCTGTACGCCGGTAGACCACGATCTCGAGACCACTGACTGGTCCGTGTACCTGGGTGACCCTGGGCGGCGCCACTATTCACCCCTGGACCAGATCACGCGGGAAAATGTCGCTCGGCTCGAGGTGGCGTGGGAGTACGACTCTGGCGAGCCCCAGGGAACGATGTACACGAGCCCTGTCGTGGTGGACGGCGTGTTGTACGGATTGTCACCACAGCTGGATGCGTTCGCCGTCGACGCCGCTACGGGAAAGGAACTCTGGCGCTACGAACCCGAAGACGTCGGGGGGGCACAGCGTGGCCTGATGTGGTGGGAGGGTGATCGTGGGGCGCGGCTCTTCTACACTGCGGGGCGGTACCTGCTCGCCGTTGATCCGCGTGACGGCACGCCGGTGACGAGTTTTGGTGACCAGGGCCGGTTGGACCTGACGCCGCCGGGTGACCATGAGGGAGCGCTATCGGTCACGGTGCCGGGTGTCGTCTTTCGGGATCTCTTGATCATGGGCTTCTCGACTAGCGAGAGCGCCGAGGCTTTCCCCGGTTCGATCCGTGCCTTCAGCGCGGTCGACGGCTTGCTGGTGTGGCAGTTCGATACGATCCCCAAGCCGGGAGACCCGGGCTCGGATACCTGGGCCGAGGGAAGCCTTGAGCATGCCGGCGGCGCCAACGTGTGGACCGGGATGGCGCTCGACGCTGAGCGGGCGATCCTGTTTGCGCCGACTGGGTCGGCGACCCCTGACTTCTTCGGGGCAAATAGGTTGGGTGACAACCTGTATGCAAATTCGATCGTCGCGTTGAATGCGCATACCGGCGAGCTCCGTTGGCATTATCAGATTTTCAGACACGACCTGTGGGATCGGGACAATCCCTCGCCGCCGACTCTCGTGCAGCTGAAGCGCGACGGCCGCAGGATTGACGCGGTGACCTTGACGACAAAATCTGGGCATCTGTACGCATTTGATCGAGAGACGGGCGAATTGCTCTACCCGACGGTCGAGGTGGGCACGCTTCCGAGCACGCTGCCCGGAGAGATGCCGTCGCCCACGCAGGCTGTCTCGGCCGTGGCGTTCAGCCGACAGGCTTTCGAGGTGACCAACCGGACGCCGGAGGCGCGGGCCCATGTCGAGGAGGCGATCAAGGATTGGGATCTACGTCCCTGGGCACCCCCTCGAGTGGGGACAGTATTGTTGCAGCCCTGGTACGACGGTGGGGCAGAGTGGGGTGGGTCAGCGTTCGACCCCGCCACGAACGCATTGATTCTCAATGCGAATGATGTGCCCGGTATCCTCACGCTCAGCGAGGTGCCGACAGGCACGAGCGATTTCGGTACCTACGCGGAATATTGCGGCAACTGCCACGGGCTAGAGCTCGAAGGTAGCAGTGGCCCCTCCCTGTTGGGCGTGCGCGAGCGGTTGGAGATCGGGGAGATCAGGAACGTGCTCGAGAGCGGGCGAGGCCGGATGCCTGGATTCTCGCATTTCGACGATGCGGAACAGCGGGCCGTCATCCGCTATATCTCCCAAGAGGAGCCGGAGCAGGACGAGCCGACCGACGAGCTGTCCTATGTTCTGGGGGGCTACGTGTATCTTCGTGACCACGAGGGCTTGCCCGCCAACACGCCACCGTGGGGCACGCTCAATTCGATTGACCTGGCGAGCGGCGAGATCATCTGGTCGGTGCCGTTCGGCAACTACCTGTCCCATCCCGACCTTGGATACGGCGCGGTGAACTACGGCGGTCCCGTGGTGACAGCGTCTGGACTCATATTCATCGCGGCCACTCCGGATAAGGTGATCCGGGCCGTCGACACGCGGGATGGGTCGACGCTCTGGCAGGCCGACCTTGAGGCGGCGGGGTTTTCGACCCCGGCGGTCTACAGCGTCGACGGACGCCAGTTCGTCGTGATTGCTGCCGGGGGAGGGCGACAGGGGCCGCCGTCAGGTTCCACCTACGTCGCCTTTGCGTTACCGAAAGCCGATTAGGCCGGATAGTCTCTCCCGTGGGACGACCAGCGGAGCCTACGTGGGAGAGTGTCGACTTACTGCAGGTGGCGTTGCGAAACCCGCGCCGGCCCGTGGCACCACGCAGTCCGAGGGGTGGTGTCGGCCGGGAATCGATTCAGAGGCTGGATATAATCGACACACCGACGCGGGTACTTCGACGAGATAGCGAGGGCGACATGGGGACGAGAGTGACAACTGTAATGAGCGTGGTCGCGCTGGTGCTGACCGCCGGGGGCGTGTTCGCCCAGAGTGACGAGGTTCAGCGGACGGTCTATGGCGATCCGGACATTCAGGGCCTCTTCACGTTTCGCACGCTGACCCCGCTCCAGCGTCCGGTCATCGACCAGGGCGCGTCGTCGCTGCTGGCCGGCCGGCAGAAGCTTACGGAAGAAGAGGCGGCGGAATATGAAGCCGAGCGTCGTCGCGAGATGAACCGCGACACGCAGAACCTCGAAGTGCGGGCACCCGGGGTCCGGTATCAATCCAGGGCCGAAGGGGGGGTCGGCGGCTACAACGAGTTCTGGTATGAGCGTGGGATCGAGCTGGTCAAGGACCATCGCACGGCGCTCATCGTCGATCCGCCGGAAGGGCGGATCCCATTTACGCAGTCCTATCTGGACTGGGCAGCGAGCTGGACACTGAATCTGCGGAGC
>JAYZGM010000150.1:0-5703 GCA_036336225.1 Acidobacteriota bacterium
CCCAGCGAGGCGAGTCCGACCGGGTCCATCACACCTCCGAGCGCATCCACGCCCGAGGTGAGCGGTTCCGTCCCATTGACTCCGGGGCCGGCCGCATCGCCCTTGATCGACACGTCAGCCGCGCCGGGAGCCATCCCAACCCCGTCGGTCGAACCTGCGGCTACGACTCCATCGGTTGAGTCTTTGACGCCGCCACCGGTGGGCACCGCTACGTCGAGCGAGGTCGCGCCTCCGCCTTCTGCCCTGCCGTCCTTGGGGCCCCCAGCGGTTGGTGCGCCCACGGTGGCACAACCGGCGAGCACGCCGGCGTCTACCCCATCGGCCGGGGCGCCGGCTGGAGCGGCACCGACTGACCAGACGCTCAGCCCCGGGTTGCCCATACCGACGGTGGCCGGTGGGGATACGATTGCACCTGTGACTGGGGGCCAGACATCGAGTCCTGCACCAGCGGTCCCCACGCCACTGCTGCAATCGACACCGATCATCGAGTGGCCGCCAGCGTCGACCTACGAGGTGTTCGAATTTGCCACACTGCCACCGCCGATGGATATGATGCTCGAGCCGCTGAACCCGCAACCACTCGCCCTCTCCACCTACGTCGACCCCCGTGTGGAGTTTGGGGTCACCCGGTGTTACGCGGTTCGCACCCTCGACGTCGTGGCCGGCCTCGAAGTTCGAAGTCGTCTTTCGCCGGTGACGTGTGTCGCGCTCGTCGATACGTTTCCGCCGGTGGCTCCGCAGGGGCTCTCCGCGGTGGGGAGCGAAGGTGAAGTCAGTCTGTTTTGGGAGTCGAATACCGAAGATGATCTGGTTGGCTATCTGGTCTTGCGTGGCCTGCCGACGGATGAGACACTGCGGCCGCTCGTTTCGGCCCCGATCGTGGACAATACGTTTCGTGACGTGACGGCCGAGCCGGGCGTGCGATACGCGTATGCCGTGCGCGCAGTCGATTCGGCGACCACCCCCAACTTGAGCCCGGTATCCAGTCGTGTCGAGGAGGCCGCGCGGTAGCCCTGAAGAGCGCCGCCGTTTTCGCCATTACCATGAGTGCAACTGCCATCTATCGTGTCGAACACGCGGGTCACGCGGTCTACGCTCTTCGTCAGGACAACGCGTGGCATCGTCTCGAGGGGGATCCGTTCGGAGGCTACCGATCTGGCGGCGTCCTCGGTGTGGAGAGTCCGCCGATTCTGCCCCCGGTCGTACCATCGAAGATCGTCGCCGTGGGGCTGAATTACAAAGACCACGCCGCCGAGATGAACAAGCCGTTGCCCGACGAGCCGCTCCTCTTTCTCAAGCCGTCCACGGCGGTGATCGGGCCCGGATCCTCGATCGTGCTGCCCGTGGATGCCGGCCGGGTCGATTACGAGGCTGAGGTCGGCATCGTGATCGGTCGTATGGCGCGTGACATACCAGCTGAACAAGCCCATGAGTATGTGCTCGGGCTCACCTGTGTCAACGACGTGACCGACCGCGACCTCCAGCGGCGAGACGTGCAGTACACCCGAGCCAAAGGGTTCGACACCTTTGCCCCACTGGGCCCCTGTATCGCGCCAGCCTGGCTTGACCGGCCGATCACGGTCGAATCGCGTGTTAATGGGGAGGTGCGACAGCACTCCAGCACGAGCGAGCTGATTTTTTCGATGCGTCGTCTCGTCGAGTTTGTTTCGGCTGTCATGACACTTCTTCCGGGAGACATCATTTCGACCGGCACGCCACCTGGCGTCGGGCCGGTCGTACCCGGGGACACCGTGGTCATCGCGGTCGAAGGCGTGGGGGAGCTGTCCAATGACGTCGTGTCGGCAGGGTGCCGGCGCGACTGAGAATTCTTGTATTTACCACGAGGGGTGAGATGAAGCTCTTTGTCGATACGGCTCACGTCCGCGAGATCGAAACACTCGCCCCGTTGGGGATCATCGATGGCGTGACCACCAACCCCTCTCTTTTGGCTGCGGTAGGGGGGGATCCCAGGACGGTTCTCAAACGGATCTGCGATGTCGTCCAAGGTCCAGTGAGCGCCGAGGTTGTTGCCACCGACAGCGAGGGGATGGTGCGCGAAGGCCGTGAGCTGGCCGCGATCGATCCACAGATTGTCGTCAAGGTGCCGTTTGGGAAATCCGGTGTGCAGGCGTGTTACCGGTTGGTCGGGGAGGGCACACGGGTCAACGTGACCTTGATCTTTTCCGCGGCCCAGGCGATGCTCGCGGCCAAGGTCGGCGCTGCCTTTGTGAGCCCCTTCATCGGTCGCCTCGATGACGTTGCCACGCCCGGGATGGATCTGATTGCACAGATCGTGGATATCTTTCAGAACTATCCGTTCTCTACGGAACTGCTCGCGGCCAGCATTCGAGGTCCCATGCATATCGTCGAGGCGGCGCGTCTCGGCGCCGACGTCTGCACCTGTCCCCCCAAGGTGATTGAATCACTGTTCAATCACCCGCTGACCGACATCGGGCTGGAGAAGTTCCTCGCTGATTGGGCGAAGGTGCACGAGCCAGTCGCCTAGCCACGTTCGGTTGTCAAACATGGACAAATATAAGCGTCTGGAAGACTACGAGCGGCGGGCCCAGTTGGGTGGCGGCGAGGCCCGGCTTGCGCGCCAACATGCCGCCGGGAAACTTACTGCCCGCGAACGCATTGACGCATTTTTTGATCCAGGGACCTTTCAGGAGGTGGACAAGCTTGTCACACACCGCTGTCGTGACTTTGGGATGTCGGACACGGTCGTGCCAGGGGACGGCGTCGTAGCCGGTCGCGGTCGGGTCGAAGGACGTCTGGTTTACGCCTTTGCGCAGGACTTTACGGTGTTTGGCGGGTCGCTCTCGGAAACCAACGCAGCCAAGATTGTCAAGATCATGGATCTGGCGATGGAGTCCGGGGCGCCGATGGTTGGGCTCAACGACTCCGGTGGGGCCCGGATTCAGGAGGGTGTACTTTCTCTTGGGGGGTACGCCGATATCTTCCTGCGCAACACGCTGGCCTCGGGGGTGGTGCCACAGATTTCCGCCATCATGGGGCCATGTGCGGGCGGAGCCGTCTATTCGCCGGCCATCACCGATTTCACGGTGATGGTCGAGAACACCAGCTACATGTTTATTACCGGGCCGGACGTCATCAAGACGGTCACCCATGAAGACGTCACCAAGGAGGATCTCGGCGGCGCCATGACCCACAACGTCAAGAGCGGCGTGGCGCACTTTGTGGTGCCAAATGACCATGAATGTATCGCGCTCCTTCGGTTGCTGCTCGGCTACCTGCCCAGCAACAATCTTGACGACGCCCCGCTGGGTCCGACCACTGACCCGGATGACCGTGAGGACGCGGTTCTCGATGAGCTTGTGCCGGAGAATCCGAACCAACCGTATGACATGCGCAATCTCATCCGCGCCACGGTTGACCACGGTGAGTTTCTCGAGGTAATGGAGCACTATGCCCGAAATATGCTGATCGGGTTTGCCCGACTCGGAGGGCGGTCGGTCGGCGTGGTTGCCAATCAACCCGCCCATCTCGCCGGCACCCTTGACATCGATGCATCGGTCAAAGGCGCCAGGTTTGTCAGGTTCTGCGACGCATTTAACATCCCACTCGTCACGTTTGAAGACGTGCCGGGGTTCCTTCCTGGTACCCAGCAGGAGTTTGGTGGAATCATCCGGCATGGAGCGAAGCTGCTCTTTGCGTTTGCGGAGGCAACCGTCCCCAAGGTCACGGTGATCACGCGTAAGGCCTATGGTGGCGCCTATTGTGTGATGGCGAGCAAGCATATCCGCACCGACGTCAACTTTGCGTGGCCCACCGCCGAGATCGCCGTCATGGGACCCGAGGGAGCGGTCAATCTTCTGTACAAGCGGGAACTTGATACGGCCGATGATCCGGACGCGCTTCGCACGGAAAAGGTCGCGGAGTTTCGGGAGAAACTCGCGAATCCGTTTGTCGCGGCGAGTCGTGGCTATATCGATGAGGTTATCCAACCCCGTACGACGCGGCCGAAGCTTATTGCGGCGCTTCGGAGTCTGGAAGGCAAACGGGACAAGAATCCACCGAAGAAGCATGGAAATATCCCGCTGTAGAGACCCGACAAAATAACTTGATTATTCTGGCCTTCGATGATTCCCGGCCAGCCGTGTTGTTTGTTGCGTACCGACTGATTATCTGCGCGCTCCGGGCGCCGGGGGACTTCCTCTCGCCTTGTTGCCGGGCCCGACACCCAGAATGGTCAACTTATTCCTGACCTGGTCCTTGGTCTCGTGACCGCCGATGGTGGAAATCTCGTTTCCAGCGTTAAGATAGGGATACGCCCTGTCCTGAGGCCCGGTACACCTCGCCATTAACGAGCCGGGTGGGTGTGGTGCCCTGCCGGCTAGGTCAAACGGTCGAGTGAAGATTCTCGTCGCCAATCGAGGCGAAATCGCTGTGCGTATTTTGCGGGCCTGTCGCGAGATGGGGGTCCGGTCGGTCGCCGTCTATTCGGAGTGTGACCGAATGGCCCCGCACGTGCGTCAGGCCGACGAAGCCGTGGCGTTGGGACCGAGCCCCGCCGCTGAAAGCTATCTCCACATCGAACGCGTGTTGGCGGCGGCCCGTGACACCGGTGCGACCGCGGTCCACCCCGGCTACGGGTTCCTTGCGGAGAACGCCGATTTCGCACGCGCTTGTCGTCGCGCTGACCTGGTGTTCATCGGCCCCGAGGCGCACGTCATCGACACGATGGGTGGCAAAACCGAGGCTCGCCGTACGGCGGTCGAGGCGGGGGTGCCCGTCGTGCCTGGCACCGAGGCACTGTCGGACCGTCTTTCGGACGCCGAGCTACAAGGTCGCGCTGACGATGTGGGGTACCCATTGTTTATCAAGGCGGTGGCCGGGGGGGGGGGGCGAGGCATGCGTCGTGTGAACACCAGTGACGGCGTGCTCTCGGCGGTCGAATCGGCCCGGTCTGAAGCGGAAGCGGCGTTTGGGGAGTCGACGGTGTATTTGGAACACCTTGTGGAGGAGGCTCGTCACATTGAGGTGCAGGTACTCGGGGACCGGCACGGGACCGTAGTGCCGTTCGTGGAACGCGAGTGCTCCATCCAGCGACGACATCAGAAGGTGATTGAGGAGTCGCCGTCGGTCGCCGTGACCGAGACGATTCGGGCGAACTTGGCCCAGGCCGCGGTCGCGCTTTGCCACGCGGTGCACTACACGAACGCCGGTACTCTGGAGTTTCTGCTCGATCGCGAGGGGCGTTTCTACTTCCTGGAGATGAACACCCGTCTGCAGGTGGAGCATCCGGTGACCGAAATGGTGACTGGGGTCGACTTAGTACATTGGCAGATCCGCCTCGCCCAGGGGGAGCGACTCCGTCTGGACCCGCAGCGAGCGCTCACGCCACAGGGCCACGCCATCGAATCCCGTGTCTATGCTGAGGACCCCGATGCGGGGTTCTTGCCCGCGCCGGGGCGTATTACGTCGCTCCGAAGCCCGTCCGGGCCCGGCGTTCGCGACGATAGTGGGGTCGAGACCGGATTTACGGTACCAGTCTTCTACGACTCCATGATTTCTAAGGTCGTCGCGTGGGCCCCTGACCGCGCTGGGGCGATCTCCCGCATGCGGCGTGCGTTGCTGGAATACGAGATCGGTGGCATCACGACCGTGATCCCTGCCCTCCTCTGGGTGCTCGGTCAGGAAACGTTTGTCAGCGGTGAGTTTGACACCGATTTTCTTGAT
>JAYZGM010000151.1:0-8533 GCA_036336225.1 Acidobacteriota bacterium
GGTGACGCGCCCAGTCTTGCGTGTGCCAGATCAGGTCTGTCGATGCGGCGAGTCTGGCGTGGATGAGCAAACACAAACTTGCGTGCGTGTGGGGCACAGACCGTGGTCTGGGGCTCGCGAGGGCCGAGTTGTTTCCCGGACGTTGATATGTGGTCTTCCCTCAAGTAACGAGGCTGCGCTGAGCACGAGGTCGTCAGTCACGCAGGGGACGAGTGGGACGGAACAATCAGGTCGAATCGTTCTCGAAGACGCGCCGCTCGCTCTGCGACCGGGGGGTGGGTTGACAGGTAGGCACCGAGCGAGGGGCTCTCTTCCGTTGAGAGAGTCTGGAAGCGGCGGAACAGCCGTACTGCCCCGGCGGGGTCGAACCCGGCTGCCTTGGTAAGCAGCCCTCCGAGTTCGTCCGCTTCGAACTCTTGCTCCCGAGAATACGCGCGCTCCAGCCATTCGAGACCGACGCGGCGGAGCCAGGGGGCGATGACGCCTCGACCTGGAGTGAGGAGGGATGCCGCAGAATAGGCCGTCTGTCGCAGCACGCGATTGATTGCGTGTCGTCTGATGACATGCGCCATTTCGTGGGCGACCACGAAACTGAGCTCGTCCGGGTCGTTCTCGCAGAGCTCGGTCAGCGTGGTGGCGACAAAGATAAACCCACCGGGAAGCGCATAGGCGGTCGGCTGCTCGTCGTTGACCACCCCGACCTCAAACCGATGCCGCTTGTTTCGCACCACCGATGCGAGGCGCTGCTGGGTGTCAGAGAGTAGCGTCCTAAGCGCTGGAGCCGGGTCGACGCCGCTACGCTCCCGCACGACGGCCGCCATGTCGAACCCGACCCCATACTCCGCCTCGATGGCCTGCGGCTCGTCCCCCGTGAGCGAGTTCCACATCCACTTGGCTTTACGCGCCTTGCCCCCGGCCAGCCGTCCGAGGCGATAGAAAACGGTGTTGGGCATGGATGTCGGTCCGGGTCGGTGACCCTCTGGACGCTCAGCGCCACGAGTCGCGGTCGGTGTGGTGTTCCGTTCAGACACGAGTCAGGCGCAGACGGGGCTGGTGACACCGGTGAGAATGATGTCTTCCACACGTTGGGTGGCCGTCGGGTGGTCACACCCGTTGACCCGATACCGGAGGTACTCGACAAGCCAGACCGCGATTCCCTCGCGATCGATGAAGTCGAATAACACCGGACGGCCGAGGATGCTCTGATAATAGGAGTCTAGGGCGAGGAGAAAATCGAGGGACTCGTTGCGTGGGGGAAACGCTGGAATCGTGCCTTCAGCGATTTCTGCACACACCGGTTGGATTCCTTGGCCCTCGACCTGCAGCAGTACCCGTAGGGCGGCTTCGTCGCCCGAGCAGCCGCTCAGCCGATACCGGAGCCACTCAGGGAACCAGACCGCCGAACCCTCGGCATCGACAAATCCCGGATTGTTTTGGATCCGCAGCAGGGCATCCCGATACAGGATCTGAAGATCGAGAAAAAACAAGAATACTTCATCGCGGGGTGGGAATGGGAGTCCAGTGACCGCTATGCCATAGAGCGTCAACACGCCATTGATGTCGTCGTTCGTCAGCGTGTCTATCGGGTTGCCAGGAAAGTCCGTGGAGTTCATGATGGCGTCGACCGCCTGGCCATTCTCGTCCGGATGGTCTAGCCCTAGCGTGTGACCGAGTTCGTGAACGAAGATGCGTTTAGCATCGAAGGCGGAGAGTTCCGGTGTCGATCCGATTCCACGAGTCGGCCCGCGATAGCAGTTGAACGAGGCTCCTGTGTTGAACAGGACGTCCGATTCAACCGCCTCGTCAACACCGTCCCGTTCAAAGTACCACGTGTTTGCGAGTGCCAGGCTGGTTGGGTCCCACGGTGTACCGAAGAATGTGTCGGAGAAGAAAACATTGTTGAATCCGTCGTCTGAGGCCGGCCCCCGCGTAGACCCTAAAATCGGATTGAAGAAGACACCGGCCGGTTCGAGGACCGCGTTCCATTCCTGGAATCCGGCCATCACGCACTGATCCCAGTCGGCAGACCCGTCGAGCAAACCAGCAGCGGGGCCCAGCTGTATCTCCATGTCAATCGCGCCAGGATTCCAGCGCCAGCCCAAGAAGGCGAAGGACATCACCGAGGCCGAGAGTGATACGACGATGAGGCCGGTCATGCAGAGGACAACGAGTCTAGTCTTTGCGGTCATGACGATCTCGTGACGAAAAGAGAGGCCTCCGTGGCGACTACTGGCCGAGGACGCGGTTGACTTCGGACCGGAACGCGGTCAGAGGCATCGTGGGCACGGGGACCGGGCTGACTGTCACCGGATTGCCGATCTGGCTCACCGACGAGAAGGCGCGCCGGTCTGGCAATGTCACATACTCGGTGCCGTCCGGTCCGAGGGTGATGGGAAATCGTCCCTGGTCGTGCCCGACGATCGGGCTCACGGCGCGGGTGCCTAGGACAAAGAGCACAGCGCGGTCGCCTGTCTCAAACTCGGGAACGCCGGAGACGGACTGTCGCGTGGTCCCGACTGTGCCCCCCAGAAATTCCAGGGGAAGTAACACCCGTTCGTTGCCCTTGAGGGTTTCGGTCACTCGAAACACGCGGCGCGTGATGATGACCCTGGAGGAGCCGGTTGTGACCCACTCCGAGCGGGCATCGATCGCCTCGGCGACGACGATCGTGGCCGCGGTGGCCACCATCTCCTCGAAGTTCATACGGATGCTTTGGGCGTCAGCGGCCGGGGTGACAATGAGCATGCCGACACAAAGGGTGAGCCCTACACGTCGAGTCAGATCTAACATGGGAATACTCCGGGAAGCCGCCAGGGCGATAGAAATACGATATGAGGGATAACGGCGGTTCGCCGAGTCATGGTATACCAGTTCGGTTCGTGAGTTCACCGGAGCCGGCTCTCAGCGTCACGTGCGACTCTTCTTGGTCTGTGTGCGTTTGAATGTCTGCCTGGACAGTCACGCTCTCGTCGCTACGTCCTGCCCGGTTGCCTGCCGTGCGTGGGGCCGGCTCGTCCCGGTGACTGTGGGGTACGCGCTCGTGGTCGATACCGGTCCCAACCGAGATGCGGACTACTACACGCGGTCGATGACGCCGTGGCGTAGCTTCGAGGTGCGTGGGGCACCCAAGGCATCACATCGACGGGAGAACGAGAGCGAGTCCTGGCGGCCGTGCCGATGGACTCAGACTGCGAATGAGCCCATTATTGCTCGCGAGCCGATTAGAATTCTCGCGTGATCAGTGGGTGGGGCCGAACATCGCTGGCGGTCGCGCTCCTAGTGGGTCTGGGCGGGGAGACGCGTGGCCAAGATCGGGCTCCCCCCGTCATCGGGGTCGTTGAGATCCTCAGCCGGGAGGTATTTGACGAGCGGGTCGACGGCCTGTCGGCGCCGTATCGGCTGGGGAATACCGTGCACGTGCGAACCCGCGATCGGGTGGTTGCGCGAGAGCTCCTGTTTGCCACCGGCGATCCGCTCGACCAGGAACTCGTCGAGCAGACCGAACGCAATCTGCGGGCGCTGCCCTTTCTCCGAGACGCGCGAATCGAGATAACCGAGGTCGATGTCGACCAAGACGGTCACCCTGACCGGGTCGATGTGCGCGTCACGACGTGGGATCGATGGTCGCTGGCCCCGCGGTTTGACCTGTCACAGGTAGAAGACCACACGATCTGGGAGATCGGTGCCTCGGAGAAAAACCTGTTCGGATGGGGAAAAGCGGTCACGGTTTCTCACCGCGTGAACCTCGACCGCACCACCGATCAGGTCGTCTACGAGGACCATCAGTTCTTTGGGTCTCGTGTCGGTCTGACCGCCGCAATGGCGAATCTCAGCGATGGCCATGAGCAGTTCCTACTTCTCGATCGCGGCCATCTGTCACTCCAGGATCCCTGGGCGGTCTCGCTGGGGGGCGGAGGTTTTAGTCGGACCGATCCGTTATTCGAAGGCGGGGAGGAGATCAGTCGCCTGCGGCATCGTGCCCAGTGGGGCGATGTAGAGGTCGGACGAGCGATACGACGTCGTGGCGACCACGCGCTTCGGGTACATGGAGCCTATCGGTGGAGAGACGAAGACGTGGGCGACGATCGCCGGGACTTTGGGATCGCGGAGATCGGTCTGCGGTCCGTGTCCCATCGGTTTGTCCGTCTGACCCACGTCAATCAGTTTGAACGCACCGAGGACATCAATCTCGGCGCGCTGTCGTATGTGACCCTCGGTTTGTCATCACCGGCGCTCGGGGGCCAAGCGGGACAGATCGCGATCCTTTCCACGGGCTACGGTCGGGGTATTCCACTCGGCGAGCAGCATTTCGTGCTGGCGGATGTCAGTTTCCAGGGGCGTCACGAGCGAGGCGGCTGGCGGAACGCCCTGACCCAGGTGGGAGGACGGTATCTCCGCAAGCACGCGTTGCGACATGCCTTGGTCGGTCGTGCGCAGTATCGACAAGGTCATAACCTGGACCCAGAGATCCAGCTGCTCTTGGGGGCTGAGACCGGGCTTCGCGGTTACTCCGTCCGACAGTTTGCCGGTGATCGTTCGTTCTTGTTGTCGATGGAGGAGCGGTGGTTCCTTGCCGATGATATCGGCCAGGTGTTGTCGCTGGGAGCCGCCGCGTTTATTGATAGCGGATTTGTCTGGCCAGTCGGGGCGCCGTTCAATCTCGGCGACCTGAAGACTGGTATTGGGGTGAGCCTTCTGATCGGGAGCAACCGTCTATCTTCCCGCGGCGGGGTGCGAGTGGATCTAGGATATGGACTCAACGCCGTCCCCGGATCCAACCGGTGGGTGTTGGTCGCCGGGTCGGATATCAGGTTTTAGTCGCCCGTGGTACAACCCGGCGTCGCACCGAGAACGGCGCTGGGTGCGACTGGTAAGACGCGAGGAGGGAGCACATTGGGCATGTTCGACCGAGGAGGAACGCAGTCCAGCCGGGGTTCAGCGCCGTTCGAATGCAACGGGGCGTTGACCACGGGCTGCTAGTGGACGGTGCTCGCCATGGCTCCACAGACGCTCCGCGTGGGGCTAGCGTTTGGTCGCGGCGCCACGCTCGTTCTCGGGGGGTTGCTCGTTGGTATACCCGGGTTGGGCGGCCTTGGGCTCTTCGTGGGGCGGTCAGCGCTCTGGCCCGTTGTGTTCCTTGGACTCGTGTGTGTCGTCGGGGGCGTCCACGCCGGGGCGGCCGTCAATCGACGGCTCCGTACGCGTGTGGCGTTTGCGGTGGCGTATCTCGCCGGGATGCCGGTCACCCTTCTCGGGGTCGCCGGTCTCGAGACGCTGTCGGGTCATGAGACCGTGTCACAGCTCCTGTTAGGGATCGCACCTGGATTCTCGATGTCGCTCGCATTGATTGGTCTGGTCGGCGTGGCGGTCGACGGCGCGTCGTGGCGGCACGTGGCGAGGGCCACCAGCGTCTTCGCCGGCGCTGGCGCGGCGGCGGGCATCTCAGTCGTGGTGGTCGTGACGGCGACCCCGGTCGGCGAGATGGTCGGTGCTCCGCTGCGAGCCGGGGGCGCGGCACTGGTCTGGGTGGTAGCCGTAGCGGTCGGAGGGGCCTGGGTCGGTCATGCGACGGTGGAGGGGGGGGCCGATCGACCCTCGGTTGATCCCCAATCTGACTCGAGACGACACTCTGCGCGGTAGAGATGCCAGAGACCCATCGCCGAGAGCACATGCCAGACGGCGTGCGGCTGCACGACATGCGCGAACGCTCCTCGCAGGCATCCGATTCCTCCGTGGTCAAGGGCGAGCAAGAAGACGCCGGGGAGTAGGTAGCCGGCGGCTCGCGGTATGTCTCCGATGGCCGTCTTGGTGTCGGGTCGCCGACCGGCTACCTGGCGTGGCCCGCCCCGCGGCCACAGCCACAGGACAACCAGCCCCTGAGCCGCGATCGTCACAAACCCGAGTCCGAGATGAACGACCGGGGCGGCAACGCCAACGAGGGCGAGTGGAATGGCGACCCGCCAGTGCGAGCCTGGGCTGACTCGTCCCCGATGAATGAACACCGCGGTCACGAAATACGCAGTGAGCGGCCCGATCGCGGCGACATCGACGATATGGAACAAGGTTCGGAGTGACGCGTGGAAGAGCGCCGAGGCGACACCGATGCACCCTACGATCGGAGCCAGGCTCCGCGCGTTGTGCTCATGACGCGTTGTCCGAGTGTCGTGCCAGATGGCGAGTGCGACGACCACGAAGGCGACCGACGACGCGGTCTCAAGCGGGTGAAGAATCCAGCCGGCGTGGTCCGGCTCGCAGGTGTGGAGCCAGGTGCGCGACAATGCATCCCACGGCGTGTTGGTCACGGTGAGGTGGGTGGCGCGGGCGTGTCACGGAGCAACTCGCGCCAGGCCCGGGCGACGTCGTCACCGAAACGTCTGCCGATGGTCACCCACTCTTCGTAGTGATTAGGGTGGTCAAAGTTCCACCAGCCGACGTTGTCAGGCCCCGGAACCATGTATGACAGGTAGTCCTGGGCGGAGCCGATCACGGCGTGGTGGCTCCCCGGCATCAGACGATCCACGCCATCCATTGCGGGGAACCGCCAGGTGCCCCACGGGCCGTAGTCTGCCGTGCTCTGCCTTCGCCCGAGCACGTACGCGGGGTCAATTTCGCCCGGCGCGGTGATGAGGCTCAGGTCACCCACCTCGACCAGACTCACCTCTGCTCGCACACAGCCCAGCACCCCCCCACAACGAGGCCACCCGTATCTGAGTCGCTCTTCCGGTTCCGTGTCGTCATGCCACACCGACCACGTGCCGAGCAGATGGATCATATTGTCGATGGGCGTTTCGAAACGGGTGGTGCGCACTGTGACGTGGGCGTCAGGTTGGAGTGAGGCGGTGTCGAGCGCCGCGACCGCCTCATTGGCCACTTCATAACCCGTTGACCGTATCTTGTCCCATCCGTCACGGACCAAGACCGGTTGTTCCTCGCCGTCTTCACGACGTGTGACGACCGGTTGACCGTCCTCGTCCCAGAGCGGGACCGGGGTGCCTCGAAGACCACCAAGCTGGTTGCCGAGAGTGCCCACTGCGTAGACGGCGAGTCCGCCACGGTGTCGTTCGATATATTGACGGAGAAAGTGGGGGTAGTCGCTTGAGATCAGACGGTTCGCGCTACCCAACGTGTCGGGATGATTGTGCCAGTTGACGAACGTCGCGATGGTTTCACCCGTCTCGGTGGCAACAAATTCGGCCGCCACGATCCGGGTGTTCCGGACGATCGGGTCCCGTTGGTCTCGCTGGACGAGAAACTGATCGTAGGGCGGGGTCGCGTCGATGAACTCGTTGTTGATGTTCGGGAGGCGGCATGCCGAGTCCATTTTGAGACGATGACTGACCGCATCGATGCATGACCGGTGCGTGGTCGTGATAGGTCTCATGGGGGCGGGGGGGAGTGATGTAAGGGCAGTTGCGATCGACTCGAAGATTCGGTCTCGGACAAACGCCGTGTAGACGCGGTTGTGGCCGGGCATGAGCGTGGACCAGTAGCCGCTCGCGTCCGGGGCTGAGTGCGTGTGAGTGGAGTGAATGATGACGCGGGCATCTCGATCAAGATGCTCGGCGACCCGTCGACGTATCGGGCCTGTATGCTTACGGCCAAGGCCAGGGAGATCGGTGGCGACGATGACTACCGTGTCCGCGTCGGTGTCTTGGATCGCGAGCGCGCGAGCCCAGAGGGGATCGTGGACCCCGGTGGCGAGCCGGGCATCGTCTCGATAGGGGACGAAGGGACTGAAACCGGCCAGGTGCACCCAGCGGAAACACGCCCGCCGGTGGTCGAACTGTTCCGGGCTCGAGTCAGGGGCGAGGTCGTCGCAGACCGGTGGGGTAATCTCGACCGCCGCCGCGCCAACCCGTAACTCCGCCGCGGTCGGCAGGGAAACAAACAGGAGGATGAGGCCGGCACCGCAGGTGATCCGACCTATCCCCGGCGCGGCGACCGCGCATAATCGCCGCATGTGCATTGACTAGTTGAAACGCAGCCCGGCCAGAATTGCGAAGGTCCGGTTGTTGAGATCCCCGATCCCGGCCGCCTTGGCGATGTTTCTCTGGCCCCACGTGCCGCGTCCTTCGATGATGAACCGGGCAAGCTCTACCCCGACGCCAGCCACGATGCTCGGGTCGACGCTCTCGACTTCGTCGATCGTACCAATCGGGTCGTCGCCGAGTCGAAAGGCGACGGCAGGGCCCGCGATTCCATACGCGATGCCGCTCCGAAAGTTGGATCTGGACGACCCGATGTTGATTCTGAGAAGAGCCGGGATGGGGATCTGGAAATAGTAGATCGGCTCGTCGTTCTCTTGTCGGGCTTGGATATTGAGCTCACTCATGAAGCCGACGGTGCCCGGGCGGTTGCCGCCAATGAACAGCCCAGCCATCCACCCGTTTCCATCATCCAGTGCCCGCCGAGGATCGAATGAGTTGTGCAAGAACCCTCCCTTGACACCGAGGCCAATGTCTTGGGCCTCGACCGGTATGTGAGCCGCTACCAGCATCGTGACAACCAACACACTGAGGGCCAGGACCCGCGT
>JAYZGM010000152.1:0-6563 GCA_036336225.1 Acidobacteriota bacterium
CTTGACCGAGGCCGTCAGGCCGAGGCAAACAAGATGGATTCGACAGGCGTGAAGGCAGAATTCGACGAGGCGCAGGCATCTGAAACCGACGGCCTGCCGCCTGCGATCGGCAAATATGACCTCAAGCGCGGCTTCGGGGACGAGGTCAGCTCGCCTCGGGCGTCTGTCAGCCAGCACCGTCACACCCTCGCGACACATGGCTCCCCCGAACCTGAAATTCCAGCGACGGATATCAGTCGATGGTATCAAACAGGGAACGCGGCCTGAATGATCGGCGATGGACGGGCGAGTATCCGTGTCGCGCCATTGCGGCAAGATGCTCAGGCGTGGCGTAGCCTTTGTGACGGTCAAACCCATATCGCGGATCCAGCTGGTGAAGCTCCTGCATCCGGCGGTCGCGCACGACCTTCGCCACGACCGAGGCCGCTGCGATTGCCGCGCACCGCCGATCTCCACCGACCACACCGCGTTGAGGGATAAACAGGCTCGGTATTCGGAACGCGTCAACGAGAGCAAAGTCTGGCAGGGGATGGAGTGCGACCACGGCCTCACGCATCGCCGCCAGCGACGCGTGGTGGATATTGAGCCGGTCGATGTCTGCCGGTTCCCTCATTCCCACTGACCAGTCAAGACAACGTTCGAGGATCTCGTCGTGCAACCGGTCCCGCATGGCTGGAGTGAGCAGCTTGGAGTCGCGGAGCCCCCTCACTCGATCGTCGGGGGGCAGGACGACCGCCGCAGCCACAACAGGCCCAGCAAGGCAACCACGACCGACCTCGTCGACGCCGGCGATGCGCACGAACCCGGCGCGGCGCAACTCGTTCTCGATAGCACGTGTGGCGGACGACCGACGTCGGCCCGACGCCCGTCGTCCCTTCATGCTATGCGCCGCGGGTAACGCGTCCGACTACTGGGCCGTGGGACGGCGCTTCTCGCGCAGGCGTGCAGCCCGTCCACGAAGCTTCCGCAGGAAGTAGAGCTTGGCGCGTCTGACCCGGGCAGCGCGTCCGATCTCGATCTTCGCGATCGACGGCGAGTGCAGCGGGAAAATCCGCTCCACACCCTGGCCGAACGAGACCTTCCGCACGGTGAACGTCCCACGAGGACCGCCGCGCTTTATCGCGATGATGACCCCCTCGAACACCTGAATTCGTTCTTTCTCGCCCTCGCGAATCTTGACGTGCACGCGGACGGTCAGGCCAGGCCGCAAGTCCGGCCGCTCGAGCATCTGCGCCTGTTCTATCGTTTCAATCGCATTCATCTGCCTGCTCCCGATCGGACGACCTTGATGCCTCGTCCTTCAACTTGCTCGACCACCGGCGCGCGTGCGCGTCCAGCGGCCCTTGCCCCAACAGATCCGGCCTACGGGCCTGGGTTCGCCGAAGCGCCTCTCGACGACGCCACCGTTGAATCTCGACGTGGTGGCCTGACCGCAACACCTCGGGCACCTCGTACCCGTCGAACACCGGGGGACGGGTGTAGTGCGGGTGGTCAAGCAGTCCGTCCACGAACGACTCCTGCTCCACCGACTTCGCGTCCCCGACTACACCAGGCACCAGTCTGGCAACCGTGTCAATCACCACCGCCGCGGCCAATTCCCCCCCACTCAGCACGTAGTCACCGATAGAAATCTCCTCGGTCGCCAATGCCAAGCGGATTCGCTCGTCAACCCCTTCGTAGCGGCCGCACAGTAGCACCACGTGACTGCGGCCGCTGAGCACGCTCGCCTGCTCATGCCGGAACACGCGTCCCTGCGGGGACATAAGCGCGACAACATCAGGTTCTCCATGCTCCCGCCGGATCGCTGCCACCGCCCGGAAAAACGGCTCCGGCTTCAAGACCATCCCCGGGCCGCCACCGTAGGGCACATCGTCTACGCTCCGATGCCTGTCGTCGGTGAAGTCCCGTAGGTCGTGGACGCCCACCCTGATCAGCCCGGACGTGACCGCCCGCCCGACCACCCCGTCAGTCAGTAGCGACTGGATCATGTCCGGGAAGATCGTGACGACATCGAACCTCAGCTTGTCCTCCCACGCCCACTCCGCGCCCTAGGTGCCGGTCCGATTCAGTTCCACGAGACCGTCTGGCGGATCAACCTCGATTCGCCGTGCCGCCACGTCGACCAGGACACAGATCGCGTCGACCAACGGTATCTGTACCTCATCGCCATCGTTACAGAGAATCAAGCGGTCCGCGCCCTCGCCCTCTTCGATGTCCGTCACCACACCGAGATGGTCACCCTCGGTGGTCTCGACCCGGCACCCGATCAGCTCGTGACGGTAGTGCTGTCCTGGCGGTAACGCGGCAACATCGATCCGCGGTACCCGGAGCTCTGCCGAGACCAGCACTTCGGCCATCGAGATAGACGTCACGCCGTCTAGCCCGATGATGGGCCGACCACGGTGAAACCGCACGTCCTCGATACAGTAGGCCGTCACCTCTTTTCCCTGTCTGATGAAGACCGTCTTCCCAGGGGCGAATCGCTCCTCAATAAAGTCGGAGTCTGGATCGACAATCACGCGTCCTCGGTTCCCGTGCGGACGCGCGATCCGGCCGACCGACACCATCTCGTCCCACTTGTCCGTGTCGGCCATGCTATCGCAGACGCCACCCAAGCCGCGCGGAGGTCAATCGACGAAGTCGACGGTAACCTGGCGCCCCTCGGCGTCAGAAGCCAACTCGGCCAGCGCCCGGATCGACGATGCCGTCCGCCCCTGGCGCCCGATCATCCGTCCCAGATCTTGCCCGGTCGTGCTGAGCTCAACACGGGGACCCTCGCGCCCTTCACCCTCCGTTACCGACACGTCGTCTGGCTGATCGGCCAGCGCCCGACCGATAACCTCTACCACGTCCCTGGCCCGACTCATGTCGTCACCTGGGCCTCTTCCTTGCCCTCGCCAGACTCGGCCGCCGGCGCCCCGTCCGTCTCGGACGCCTCGGGCCTCGGATGCCGCGCCACCAGGGTCCGAACCGTGTCGGACATCCGGGCCCCTTTGCCCGTCCAGTAGCTCAGACGGTCGTAGTCTACGTCCAGAACTTCCGGATCAGTCCGCGGATCGTAGTGCCCGAGCAACTCCTTGAAACGTCCGTCCCGCGGCGCGCTCGACTCCACCACTGCGACTCGATAAAACGGCCGTTTCGTCGCTCCGACCCTACTCAATCGAATGGTCAACATTGCGTGCTTCTCTCCTCGCTTGCCAATCCTCTCTGGCGCTCATCCCATCGGGAACCGCATCCCCGCGGGTAGACGGCGTCGGCCGCCCTTCTTTCGTCGCGACCGCGACACTCCCCCAACCGCACGGAGCATCTTCCGCATGTCCATGAACTGCTTAAGCAGACGGTTGACCTCCTGTACCGTCGTACCACTGCCCCGCGCGATCCGTCTCCGACGGCTGCCATCAATGATCTGATGGTGGGCCCGCTCACGGCGGGTCATTGAATCGATGATGGCCATCGTCTGCTTGAGCGCCCTCGGATCCACCTCCGCGCCATCCGGCAGCTGCGAGGCCATCTGGTTCATACCCGGTATCAGTTCCGTGAGCTTCTCGAGCGGCCCCATCTTCGAGACCGAGGCCAACTGGTCTCGCATGTCCTGAAGGGTCAACTGATTCCGCCGGATCCTTTTTTCGAGCCGGGCCACATCCTCCTGGCTGACAGCCTGCTCCGCCTTCTCGACCAGGGACAGCACGTCGCCCATCCCCAGCATCCTGGACACTAGGCGATCGGGATGAAACGGCTGCAGATCCTCGATCCGCTCTCCGTCGCCGATGAAGGTCACGGGGACCCCTACGACCGAGACGACCGACAGTGCGGCGCCGCCCCTGGCATCGCCATCCATCTTCGAGAGCACCACACCACTGATGCCGAGCCGGCGATTGAACTCGCCGGCACTCTTGATGGCATCCTGCCCAGTCATCGCATCGGCAACATAGAGCAGATCCGATGGAGCGAGCGAAATCTTGATCGCCTCGAGTTCGGCCATCAGGTCGTCGTCAATGTGTAGTCGGCCGGCGGTGTCGACCAGGACAACATCGAAGCCCATTTCTCGCCCCGTCGTTACCGCCTCCTCAGCCCTGGCGACCACTGCCGCGTCAGCCGATGATTCGTGGACTCGGACGCCAGCATCCGAGGCCAACACACTCAGCTGTTCAATCGCGGCCGGTCGTCGAACGTCGGTCGAGACGACGATAGGATGACGTCCCTGCTGCTTAAGCCAGTGAGCGAGCTTCACCGTCGTGGTGGTCTTCCCTGCCCCCTGCAGACCGAGCAACAGCACCACCTGAGGCCGTTGCGAACTGACCGACAGCCCAGTCGGCCCATCGCCCAGCAATGCCCGAAGTTCGTCGCGCACGATGGCGACGACCTGTTGGGTCGGCGTCAGGCTGTCGAGCACCTCCCGGTCAACGGCGCGATCGCGAACCCGGTCAACGAATGCCTTGACGACCTTAAAGTTGACGTCGGCCTCAAGCAGCGCCATCCGGATCTCACGCAGCGCCGTTTCGACCGCCTCGGGCGTGAGGCGCGACTCGCGTCCAATGGAGGCAAAGACCCCCCGAAGACGCTCGCTAAGTGAGGCAAACATAGGTACTGTCTCTCGATCGAACCGCGCTTTCCTACCTTAAGCCGTTCAAACGCAACCGTTTATGCTAACGGAGAGCGAGACAAACTGTCAAACAAGCGAAGGCGATCACACGGACTTCAGCGTGTGACCGAGCTTTGCCTTTTTTGTCTGCAGATAAGTGCGTGCCAAACCCGTGGTGGGAACTTCGAGCGCGAGTGTCGCCGACACCGACAACCCGTAACCCTCGAGGCCGACAAACTTCCGGGGATTGTTGGTGAGCAGGCGCATGCTGCGCACGCCCAGGTCGCTCAGAATCTGCGCCCCGATGCCATAGTCACGCTGATCCGGTTGGAAGCCGAGACGTTCGTTCGCCTCGACCGTGTCGAGTCCCTGATCCTGAAGGTGATAGGCCCGAATTTTGTTCGTAAGACCGATGCCGCGCCCCTCCTGATTGAGATACAGGAGGACGCCCCAACCCTCCTCGGAGATCCGAGTCATCGCCGTGTGGAGCTGGGGTCCGCAATCGCAGCGTGCCGAGTGAAACACCTCCCCGGTGAGGCACCGTGAATGCACGCGCACCAGCACGTCCTCACCATCGGCCACTTCGCCACGAACCAGCGCCAAGTGCGTCTCTCCATTGACGACACTCTCAAACGCCACGAGCTCGAAGTCGCCGTACTCGGTCGGAAGCTTCGATGCCGCTGCCCGACGTACCAGCCGCTCGTGACTCATCCGGTACTTGATCAGATCGGCAATGGTGATCATGACCAGCTCATGCTTGCGCGCGAAACGACGTAACTCGGGCACTCTGGCCATAGTGCCGTCCTCGTTCATGATCTCGCAGATGACCCCGGCTGACTGCAGCCCCGCGATACGTGCCAGATCCACTGCCGCCTCGGTCTGCCCGGCCCGCACCAGCACGCCACCATCGCGCGCCCGCAGCGGGAACATGTGCCCCGGACGGGCCAATTCGGCCGCGGTCGTCGTTGGGTCGGCAGCCACCTGGGCGGTCACGGCCCGGTCCGCAGCGGAGATTCCGGTTGTCGTCCGTTCCTTGGCCTCGATCGAGACACAAAAGGCCGTGTCGAACTTAGACGTGTTGCGTTCGACCTGCAGCGGGATGTCCAGTTCGTCCAGTCTGGCCGCCGTCATCGGGAGACAGATGAGCCCCCGACCGTGCTTGGCCATGAAGTTGATGATCTCCGGCGTGATCTTTTCGGCAGCCACGGTGAGATCACCTTCGTTCTCACGGTCCTCGTCGTCGACGACGATGACCATCTTGCCCTCGCGAATGGCGACGACCGCGTCCTCCACGGGTGCGAATCCGCTGGCCCGTGTCGACGGCGCCAATCCGAGCGAGCTCTTTCTGGCGCGGGTTCGTTTCCTTGCGATCTTCTCAGCCATGCTGGTCTTCGGTTGATGCGGCGCTATCGGGCAACCGGAACTCCCCGAACTCAAGCGCTCGGAGGACGTACTTTCCGATGATATCGCACTCCAGATTCACGATATCGCCGACACGGCTCAGGCTGAGGTTCGTGTGCCCCCACGTGAATGGGATGATCTGCACCTCAAATCGTGACCGTTCGAGCGAGGCAACGGTCAGACTGATGCCGTCGACAGCGATCGATCCCTTCATTACGAACAACCCCGCCAGTTTCGCCGGGAACCCGACGACGACCCTGTGGAACTCGGCTTCGTGGGCGATGCCTTCGATGATCCCGGTCGCATCCACGTGGCCCTGGACGAAGTGACCGCCCACGCGGCTGTCGGCCCGCATGGATCGCTCAAGGTTGACGACCCCGCCCACCGCCAATTTCCCTAAGCTGGTCACCCGGGCCGTCTCAGGCGAAACCTCCGCGTCAAACCGTCCCGCCGCCGTCTCGACCACAGTCAGACAGACGCCATTGACGGCGATGCTCTCGCCGAGCTCCAGCTCTGAGGCCACGTCGGTACCCACCGCGACACGCCATCCCTTTGGGATCTCATCGAGCCCCACGACCTC
>JAYZGM010000153.1:0-10418 GCA_036336225.1 Acidobacteriota bacterium
CTAGTGCGTCAGGCCGCCGTCGGCGGGCGAAGTCGAGTCGGTCTCGGTTTGGCTTCCGCTGGAGAGCAGTGACGTGAGTGGTTCGGCAAGCGCGATCTTGAGGACCTCGTCCATCGACTCCACCAGATGGAGCTCTAGCACATCCAGCACCGTCTTGGGTATATCCGAGAGGTCCTTCTCATTGTCTTTGGGCAGAATGATGGTCTTGACCCCGGCGCGATGCGCCGCGAGGACCTTCTCCTTGACGCCACCGATCGGGAGCACTTTTCCCCGCAGTGTGATCTCGCCGGTCATCGCCACGTCGCGGCGCGTCGGGACGCGGGCCAGGTTGGAGACCAACGCCGTGGCGAGGGTAATGCCGGCCGAGGGACCGTCCTTCGGGATAGCTCCCTCCGGCACGTGGACGTGGACGTCGGTGCGACGATGGAAATCCTTCTGGATGCCGAACTCCTCCGCTTTCGAGCGGACATAGCTCATCGCGGCCTGGGCCGATTCCTGCATGACGTCACCCAGTTTCCCCGTGAGGGTGAGTCGTCCTTTGCCAGGCATCAGGGTTGACTCGGTGAGGAGAAGCTCGCCGCCCGCTTCCGTCCAGGCGAGACCGGTTGCAATACCGACCTCGTTCTTCTCCTCCGCCATTGTGGGCCGATACCGCGGTACACCGAGATGCTTGGTGATTTGTTCGGCTGCGACTGCTTCTGAGAATTGCTTGCCTTCAAGCACGACTTTTCTCGCCACCTTGCGGCAGATCGTGTTGATCTCGCGCTCGAGACTCCGCACCCCCGCTTCACGGGTGTAGCGGCGGATGATCGTCTCGAAGGCCTCGTCCTTGAATTGGATGTTCTTGTCGGTCAGACCGGTGGCTTTCACGGCCTTGGGGGCAAGGAATGTCCGAGCGATTTCGATCTTTTCCAGCTCGGTATACCCGGCCAGCTGTAACACTTCCATTCGGTCCCGAAGTGCCTGGGGAACGGTGTGCAGCACATTGGCCGTGCAGATGAACATGATGTTGGAGAGGTCATACTCGACATCGAGATAGTGGTCGAGAAACGTGTGGTTCTGTTCCGGGTCGAGCACCTCGAGCAGCGCCGACGATGGATCCCCGCGGAAGTCCATCGACATCTTGTCGACTTCGTCCAGCAGGAACACGGGGTTCATGGTACCGGCCTTCTTCATCATCTGGATGATTTGACCGGGGAACGCGCCGATATACGTGCGTCGGTGGCCACGAATCTCCGCTTCGTCTCGTACTCCACCGACCGACAGACGAACAAACTTGCGGTTCGTGGCTCGTGCGATTGACTTGGCCAACGAGGTCTTGCCGACTCCGGGAGGACCCGTAAACGTGAGGATCGTGCTCTTGGGTTTGCGCACTAGCGTGCGCACGGCGAGGAATTCGAGAATGCGATCTTTGATTTTCTCCAACCCGTAGTGGTCGGTGTTGAGGATCGCCTCCGCCTTATTGAGATCACGACTCTCGCGAGACTTCTTGTGCCAAGGCACCGCGATCAGCCAGTCGAGATAGTTACGAGAGACGGTCGCTTCGGCCGACATCGGGGGCATCCCCTCGAGCCGCTTTAGCTCCTGTACCGCCTTCTCCTCGACCTCCTTGGGCATCCGCGACTGCTCGATCTTCTTCTTGAGCTCGTCTAACTCGCTACCCTTGTCTTCCTTACGACCCAGTTCTTTCTGAATCGCTTTCATCTTCTCGTTCAGGTAGTACTCTTTCTGTGCCTTCTCCATCTGCTTCTTCACACGAGACTGGATCCGGCGGTCGACCTGTAGCTTGTCGACTTCGGCCTCGAGCAGACTGGCGATACGAACAAGCCGCTCGAGCGGCGAGATGATCTCGAGCAGATTCTGCTTCTCCTCGACCCCCACCACGAGATGGGCCGCGATGGTGTCGGCGAGTTTGCTGGCGTCATCCACCCGCACGGCCGCGATCATGGCGTCGTAGTGCATGTTGTTCGAGAGCTTGACATACTGCTCGAACAGCGCCACAACCCGACTCATCGTGCCCTCGACTTCCTCGTTGGTCTCGTCCTGCTTCGGGAGTAGCTTGGCGACGACCCGATAGAAGCCTTTGTCTTCCTTCCACTCGACGGCGCGTGCTCGCTCCAGCCCCTCGACCAGCACCTTGATATTGCCATCGGGCAACTTGAGACTCTGCACGATGTTGGCGACACAGCCCATCGTGTAGATGTCTTTGGGTTGGGGGTCGTCAGTGACCGCGTCTTGTTGCGCGGCCAGAAAGATCCTTTTGTCCTTTGTCAACGCGTGCTCGAGGGCACGGGTCGATGAAGGGCGCCCGATGACAAACGGCATCATCATGTGCGGAAACACGACGACGTCGCGCAAGGGGACAATCGGGAGGGTTTCGTAAACTTCCACCTAGCCTGCCTTTTCGATGACGGTGATCGGGTCGTCCTTGGCCTGCACCACCTCGCGGGTGATCACGCACTCCCGGATCTTCTTCTGCCCGGGCAGGGTGTACATGATGTCGAGCATCATATCTTCGATAATCATGCGCAGCCCGCGAGCGCCGATCTTACGCTCGAGCGCCGACTCTGCGATCGCTTCCAGGGCGTCCTCGGTGAACCGGAGCTTGACGTTCTCGTATTCGAATAATCGTTCGTACTGGCGGGTGATCGCATTGCGTGGTTGCGTGAGAATCTGCATCAAGGCCGGCTTGTCCAGCTCGTACAGGCCGCCGATGACGGGAAGACGCCCGACGAACTCGGGAATCAACCCGTAGCGAATGAGATCCTCAGGCTCAACTAGCTCGAGCGTCGAGCCGAGATCCCGCTCGCGCGACGTCTTGATGTCGGCGCCAAAGCCGAGCATGTTGCGACCCACGCGGCGTTGGACGATCTGGTCGAGTCCCACGAAGGCGCCGCCACAGATAAACAACACGTGACTCGTGTCGATCTGGAAAAACTCCTGATGCGGATGTTTTCTCCCACCCTGTGGCGGGACGTTAGCCACCGTGCCTTCGAGAATCTTGAGCAGCGCCTGCTGCACGCCTTCACCCGACACGTCACGGGTGATCGAGGGGTTCTCGTCCTTACGACAGATTTTGTCGATTTCGTCGATATAGATGATGCCTTGCTGACACTTCTCGATGTCGCCGCCGGCGGCCTGCAGCAGCTTGAGAACGATGTTCTCGACGTCTTCACCGACATACCCTGCTTCGGTGAGGGTGGTGGCGTCGACGATCGTGAACGGCACCGACAGTAAACGAGCCAGAGTCTGGGCGAGCAGGGTCTTCCCCGTGCCCGTCGGACCGATCAGTAAAACATTAGACTTGGTGAGCTCGGTGTCGTTCCGGCTGCGTGACTGTTTCTGAATCTCGACCCGTTTGTAGTGGTTGTAGACAGCCACCGACAGCTTTTTCTTGGTGGTCTCCTGTCCGATCACATACTCGTCGAGGAATTTCTTGATCTCTTGAGGCACCGGAAGTGTCGTCCGTGTGCCCTTGCTGTCGACCCGGCTGTCGTCGGCGATGATGTCGTTGCAGACCTCGACACATTCATCGCAGATGAACACCGTGGGACCGGCGATCAGCTTCCGGACGTCATTTTGGTCTTTGTTGCAGAAGGAGCAACGCAGAATCTCGGGCTCACCGCTTTTCTTGGCCATCGGCTATTCACACGGAGGCGAGCCCACTCGAGCTGCCAGAAGGGATGGAGACAGCTCCAACACACGCCCTAGGCACGCGCTCTGACCACCTCGTCAATGATACCGTATTCGCGACTTTGGTCCGCCGTCATGATGTAGTCGCGCTCGGTGTCCTCTTCGATCCGCTTCAGCTCTTGTCCTGTGTGTGACACTAGGAGCTCGTTCAGTCGCGTCCGCATGCGAATGATTTCACGGGCATGGATGTCGATGTCGCTCGCTTGACCCGCTAGTCCCGACATCAAAGGTTGGTGAATGACGATGCGTGAGTTTGGCAAGCTGTAACGTTTGCCCTTCGCTCCTGCGGCAAGGAGGACAGCCGCCATGGAGGCCGCCTGCCCGATGCAATACGTCTGCACGTCCGGCTTGATGAACTGCATCGTATCGTAGATGGCCAGACCGGCGGAGATGGATCCACCGGGGCTGTTGATATACAGGACGATGTCTCGATCAGGATCTTCGGCCTCGAGAAACAGCATCTGGGCGATTACCACGTTGGCGATCGCGTCTTCGATCGGTGTCCCGATAAAGATGATGCTGTCTTTGAGCAGCCGAGAATAGATATCGTAGGCGCGCTCACCGCGGTTGGTCTGCTCGACAACTACGGGTATCAATTGGTTACGTGACTCGGACATGGTCGCACCAAGGACCCTGGTCCCGACGTGTCAAATTCCAGGGCATCGAATGTTGTGTGAGGGAACAACGTTGGGTGGCGCCACCGTCACGCAGTAATGATCGTAGCACGCGACAACAGCAAATCAATTGCCTTCTCCCGCCGCAAGCCCTCAGTCAACTGCCCAAGGCCGCCATCTTTGTCCATCTGCGCCCGCACGGCGGTCGGGGTTTGTCCGAGGCGCTCTGCGTATCGGATGACCTCCTGCTCGATATCCTGATTGCTGACCGTGAGTGATTCTCGACGGGCGACCTCGTCCAGCACGAGCGACCCGCGGACTGCCTCGACGGCGCCTGGTCGCTGCTCCTCGCGGAGCGCGTTCCAATCCAAGTTTGCCGTGCGGGGGTCGATCCGCTGTTGAGCCAAACGTGTCGCGACCCGCTCGAGCCGGCGGGTCACCTCCCGCTCGACGAGTGCATCGGGGACCTCGACGGTGACCCGCCCTGTTAGCTGTCGAAGCAGATCTCGTCGGACACCGCGGTTGGTCTCGATCTCAGCTTCACGCCGCAAGTCCGTGGCGATTCGGTCTTTGAGCGCCTCGAGGGTGTCGAATTCCCCGATTGACTGGGCAAAGTCGTCGTCCACCTCCGGAAGCACGCGGTAGTGGTGCGCTTTCACGGTCACCTCGTAGCTCGTCCGTGTCCCAGCCATCGAGGTGTCCTTGTGATCGTCCGGGTAGGTCACTTCAAATGCTTTGGTGTCCCCTACCTTGAGCCCGATGAGCTCGTCATCGAATCCGGGAGGATTCCCGGCCTCGCCAAGCTCGATGGTGACGTCCTCTCGATGTTCCGACGGTGACGGTCTGGTCTGACCGGTCGGGAGGTCGCTTCGGGTCAGATCGACTGTCACAAATTCGCCGTGTTCGAGGGGGTGGTCGGTGACCGGCACCAACCGAGCGGCACGTAGGCGGAGGTCTTCGAGGGCCCGAGCCTCGGCTTCCGCATCCGGTGTAATTGGGGTGCGTCGTAGCGTCAGGGCCTCGTAGTCAAGCTCGACAATAGAGGGCATGACTTCAAACAACGCATGGAACGTCAGGGGCTGGCCTTCGTCGATCGAGATATCCCGAACATCGGGCGTGTCAACGGGTGTCATCGCATGCTCTCGGAGCGCTTCGTCGACGGCGGGTGGCACGAGGTCATGGGCCACATCGTGCAAGATGTCCTGTTTGAACCGTTGCCGCACGACCCGCATCGGCACCTTCCCGGGGCGAAATCCAGACACTCGTGCCCGCCGACCGTGTTGTCGGGCCATACGGTCGATCGCCGCATCCACGGTATCCGCCGGGATTTCGACATCGAGACGTTTCTTGATCTCGCTGAGCTCGCTAATTCCCGCTTTCATATCCGTCGTACCGGTCTAGACATCTCCTACGCCGAAGTGAGTGCAATTGAATCAGTTTTGCCGATCCGTACCGAGATGTCAGTCCCCGCGCAGCGGGACCATTGATAAATACGCCTGCTCGTGAAGCACGTCCGATACTCGGTGATTTGCGGCGAAGTTTCACGAGCAAAAAGCCCCACGGCATTCGAGTGACGCTGAATCCCGAAAAGGGAGGCCGTTTGGCTTTGATCCAGCGGGTTCGAATCTACCCAATGTGCTCCTTCGTCAGGCCTTGCCAGCCGCACTCGGCGGCGCTCTGGGTGCTACACGGGGCTTCATCACCGGCTGACTTGGCGCCGGTCGTGTGCGCCCGCTGGTGCGAAAGGGGGGACTTGAACCCCCACGGCCTTCCGGCCACCGGATCCTAAATCCGGCGCGTCTGCCAATTCCGCCACTTTCGCAACGGACGCCCGAGGAAGCTGCTCTCCCTCTTCGTGTCAGGCTACCACACAGCTCTCGCGCGGGACGGGGCGCTGGGCACGCCTATGTTAGTGTTGCGGTATGCCCGTCTTCTCGCGTGGAGGGGCCAACTGTGGACGGGCGGAGGACAATTGGATGGATTCTCCACCACACTTCGTGGTAGACCGAGACGAGACTATTGCACGGTTCCAAAATACCCGTGCGCGGACGAGCGAACTGTTGGAGTTGTTGGTTCCGGACGCGTATTACGAGCAGCCGATCCCGCTTCGTCATCCGGTGCTGTTCTACGAGGGGCACATACCCGCTTTTAGCGTGAACACGTTGATCAAGCGTGGGCTCGGGCGCCCGGGGGTCGACGAAGGGTTAGAGGTACTGTTCGCCAGAGGCATTGACCCCGAGGACCAGTCGGCAGCAAACGGGGCCGCTATTCAGTCATGGCCGACCCGCGAGACGGTGCAGCGGTACGTCGACAAAGCCGACCGCACCATCCTCGATGCTCTCGAACATGCGGAGATCGAGCGGAACGGGCATCCAGTGTTGCACCGTGGTCAGGCGGTATTCACGCTGATTGAGCATGAGGAGCTCCATCAGGAGACATTGGCGTACATGTGGCATCGTCTCCCGATGTCTCTCAAACGTCGACCCACCTCGTCGCGTTTGGTGACTGAGGGCGCGGTGCCGGGTGCCGATCGTGTGCGGATCCCGGCCGGACGGGCCACGCTTGGAGCCGACCTCGACGAGATCCCCTTCGGCTGGGACAACGAGTTTCCCCGTTTTGGGGTGGACGTACCAGCGTTCGCGATCGACCGTCACAACGTTACCAACCAAGCGTTTCTCGAATTCGTTGAGGACGGTGGGTATCACGAGTCTCGGTGGTGGGCTGACGCCGATTGGGTGTGGCGTGAGTCGGCTCGAGTCGAACACCCGCCCTTTTGGGACTCTCGGGACGGTGGCTGGTGCTGGAGAGGGATGTTCGAGTGGATACCGCTCCCGGCGTCCTGGCCGGTCTATGTCACCCACGCCGAGGCGTCCGCGTATACGCGGTGGGCGGGGTGTCGGTTGCCGACCGAGGCGGAGTTTCATCGTGCCGCTTTTGGGACGCCAGACGGACGTGAACGTCCGTATCCCTGGGGTGACGAGCCACCTGATCACACGCGGGGTGCGTTCGATTTCAGCGGGTGGGAACCGATGCCGGTCGGCTCGTTTCCGGCCGGAGCGAGCGCCTGGCGTGTGCACGACCTTGTGGGGAACGGGTGGGAGTGGACCTCGACGGTGTTCGAGGGATTCCCGGGTTTTGCCCCAATGGCCTCGTATCCTGAGTATTCTGCAGACTTTTTTGACGGTCTTCACTACGTCATCAAGGGGGCGTCACCGTCCACCGCCGCGGGGCTGGTCCGACGGAGTCTGCGCAACTGGTTTCGACCGCACTATCCATTTGTCTACGCGGGTTTCCGCTGCGTCGAGTAAACATGCTAACGGTAACCGCGCTCGACCAGCTGGCAGAGGACGTGCGACGTGATCTGGGCCAATCGCCGAAACGGCTCCAGCCGCACTACCTATACGACGCGTTGGGGTCTCAGCTGTTTGAGGCGATCTGTGAGCTTCCCGAGTATCGCGTCACACGTGCCGAGCGACGTTTGCTCGACACCCATACCGAGGCGATCAGCGCCGGGATGTCCTCGCCACTGACCGTTGTGGAATTGGGGGCTGGGAGCGGCGAGAAGCTCGTGCAGGTGCTGGACCCGCTGGTCCGGGCCGGTGTGGACGTGCGTGTCGAGCTGGTCGATGTGTCCGCCACCGCGCTGGAATTGGCATCCCGGACCCTTGGCCGGTGGTCGACGATACCTGTCGTGAGGCACCAGGCAACCTACGCAGTGGGTCTGGCGCAGGTGACGGAGCGACGCTCGGGTTCCGGAAACATGCTGGTGGCCTTTCTTGGCTCCAATCTCGGGAACATGGACCCACCGGCATGTCGTGCGTTTGTCGCGACCGTGCGCGCTGGACTCCGCGCCGGAGACCGGTTTGTGGTTGGCACCGATCTGGTCAAGCCGGAGGGCGATCTTGTTCCCGCTTACGATGATCCGCTCGGGGTCACCGCCGCCTTCAACAAGAACCTGTTGTTACGCCTCAACCGAGAGCTCGGCGCGAACTTCGAGCTCGACCAGTTTGCTCACCGGGTGGTGTGGAACGCGTCGGGCTCCCGCGTCGAGATGCATCTCGAGAGTCTCCGAGCACAGACTGTCACGATTCCCAGGGCCGGTTGTCAGGTTGACTTTGCCGAGGGCGAGTCGATTTGGACCGAGAGCTCGTACAAGTATGAGGCGGCCGGGGTCATCGCTCTTGGTGTCGGCGGCGGGTTTGGGGTGTACGGTCAGTGGGTCGACGCCGAGGCCCGGTTTGCCGTGACCGTGTTCACCGCCATGTGAGGCAGAGATCACTCATGCCACGTCGCGAAAGCCTCCCTGGGCGTGGGGCGCGATTCCTGGTCGTTGCTGCGAGCTTCATCGTGGTCGTGGCCGGGTTACGCGAGGCGGGGCAGATCGCCCTCCCATTTCTGAGTGCCGTCTTTCTCGCCATTATCAGTTTGCCCTTCATGGAGTGGTTGCGACGCAACCGCGTGCCCACGCCGGTATCGGTGTTCCTCACGGTTGCCGTCGCGGCGGGTGTGGTCAGTGTCCTGGGGATGGTGGTCGGCCAATCGGTTGGCGAGTTTGCGCAGGTGGTCTCCGAGTCCCAATACAACGAGCGGTTCGAAGAGCAAGCCAGCCGTCTTCGGGGATGGGCCGAGGACACTAATCTCCCGATTGCCGACTGGTCCCCACTTGACTACGTGAATCCCGAGGCGGTCGTGAACTTGCTAGGTGGCACTCTTGGGGCCCTGGCCGGACTGTTGCAAGACGCCTTTTTGGTCTTGCTGGCGGTGATCTTCATTCTGGTGGAAGCGGCCGGATTCCGTGACAAGTTACAGCTGGCGTTTGGCGACGAGGGCGGACATCTGGAACGGTTTAGTCAGATGACGCTCCAGATCCAGAACTACCTCGCCGTGAAGACCGTCGTAAGCTTTGCGACCGGGTTCCTGGCATTTGTTTGGGTGTGGGCGCTCGGGATCGATTTCCCTCTGATGTGGGGATTGGTGGCCTTCATCTTCAACTATATTCCCAACATCGGCTCGATCGTGGCCGCGGTCGGACCCGTGGTGCTGGCGATCGTCCAGTTTGGTGTGGCGCGGGGCGTGGCGGTGGCCGTCGGCTATGTTGTTCTCAATATCACGTTTGGCAACGTGGTGGAGCCGACCCTGCTTGGGCGCCGGCTGGGATTGTCGGTGCTGGTCGTGTTCTTGTCGTTGGTCTTCTGGGGGTGGGTCTGGGGGCCGATGGGCATGCTGTTAGCTGTGCCATTGACCATGACCCTCAAGATCGCGTTCGAGAACACGGAAGATCTGCGTTGGATTTCCGTGTTGCTCGATGCGAATCCCTCTAAGCGCGCCTCGGTGAAGAAGACCCGTGTAACAGATGCTACCGTAATCGCTGCAACACCGACCGATGTTCGCCGTGGACCGCAAGCGCCGACGCGTACTCCGGCTGCGTGAAGCCGAGCTCCTTGGCAATCTGTCCGGCCTGCGACTCCTCGATCGTGCTGATAGCGCCGTCGGCCGCGGCCACCGCGAAAACACAGTCTAAGAGGTGGAGACGCTCGGTAGGCGTGGCGATGTCACGAAATTCGCGTGTCACGAGGAAGTTCTCCGTGCCACCGAACAACCGGGCCTGGCTCTTGGCAATCTCGACGACGAGGACAGCTTGGTTTTCAGGAAGATGCCCAAGTTTTTGCACGATGTCCCGAATGGCTGTGGTCTCATTCACACAAACGCGTGAGTCCGCGTGGGCGACCCGACTGAGCACATAGGCAAACGCGGCGAGGAACCTCGCCCGCGTCGAGTCGAGCGCCTCGAGCTCGCGGGCGATCCGCTTGACGGTGTCCGTGTCACCGTCCTCCGATGTCGATCCGGTCCAGACGCCGAGTCGTTCGAGAATTTTCATTACACCTGTCCTAGAGGGTCTTGACCACAAGTCTCATGTCTCGCCCGAGGACACCGTTACGTCCCATCGGCTGCGCGTGGTAGCTGGTTCACAAAGTCGGCGGCCACTTGGCCCGGGTCCTCGCCTCGTTCGTCGACCGCGAGGTTCATGCGGCGCATCGCGTCGACCGAGATCGCTCCGTCGAGTCGCCGAAGTGCGGCAGCGACGTCGGGATGGTCCCGGGTGAGCGCTTT
>JAYZGM010000154.1:0-5028 GCA_036336225.1 Acidobacteriota bacterium
CACCCTCGCCATAATGCTGGCCAGTGTCGCAGTCACGCTGTATCTGGACACCGTCAGGCAAGCTTGGGAGTTCATTCTGGAATCTGGAGCAGGTATCGGCCTAGTGCTCATTCTCCGTTGGTACTGGTGGCGCGTGAACGCCTGGTCTGAGATTTCCGCGATGGTCGCCCCAGTAATTGGTCTCGCCGGCCTCTCGCTGTTCACTTCGATCACCTTTCCGCATTCGTTAATTGTGATCGTCGTGTGGACCACTGGATGCTGGCTCGCCGTGACCTGGCTCACCCCGGCTGAGCCCAGCGCCACGCTCGTCGCCTTCTACAAACGTGTTCGCCCCGGTGGCCCGGGTTGGACGCGCGTCGCGAGCCTCGCCGGCATGGCCCCACCAGCACCAATCGGCGGCCAGCTGTTCGATTGGGCGACTGGTGTGGTGCTGGTGTACACCACACTCTTCGGTACCGGAGCCGCGCTCCTGCACGGTCCTTGGGAAGCGGCACCCTGGCTTGCGGTGGCAATAGCATCTGGCGCGATGCTCTACCGTCGGTTGACAAGGCAAGGCTGGGCGACAATCACCGAGTAGGTTGCGAACCTCAATGTGCCGCCACGGCGAAGTCGCCACTCACGCCGACCCAGGCAGTCAGAAACGGGATTGTCTTATGGTGCAATGCTGGCGGTGTACGCGGCTATGTTGACGATGTCCTCTACGGTCAAATTGGCAACAGTCGCGTCCATGAGGTCTGACCACGCACCATTGCGCGCACCCGTCTGTAGATCGTAGAGCTGGCGAGCAATGTAGCTGGGAGACCGACCCGCAAGCGCCGGCACCGGTCCCAACCCGCGCAACTGCGGGCCATGACAAGTAGAACAGACCTCGGTCCTTCCATTCCCACCGGTGGTCACGAGATTCTCTCCTCGTGCGACCGCCCCCGTCGGCACGTAGGCAATAAAGCTCGAGGCATCATCACGCAACTCGGTTCGATGCAGGTCTTCAGGTGTCTCGACCACGCGCGTGCCGATCGGCTCCATGCCGCCGCCGTCGATCACCTTGTGGATCCAACCAGAGAACCATGTCTCTGGCACCATGTCGGTCTCCACCACCCGAATCCATGGTTTGAAATCAATTGACGCGAAATACTCCGCGGCAACCCGAGCCTCCGCATCCGTGGCAGCCAGGCCGATTCGCTCCATGAACGACGGGGGGCCCATCCTCGGTTCACCGGTCTTACGAAGACCGTTTCGCCAGTCAGACATCTGCTGCACGATATATTCGTACGGCTGGCCGGCAAGGCCCGCGTTCTCCGGCTTCCCCTGTCCGTTCGGCAGATGACAGTAGCCACATGCGACCACCCCATCACCTCCACCACGCGCCACGACCTCTGGCATCGGTGGGTGACCATCCGGGTGCCAATCTGGCGGACCATTGTTGATGTTGATCGCCGAACGCGACATGGACACGCTGGACCCTGGGACAGTCACCACCTCGTCGGGATCGGGCGCGTCAGTATTCCCCGATGCCGGTTCATTGAGGACAAAGGCCCATGGGAGCACCGCGTTGGCGCCTTCGACGTCGCTTTGCTGTGCGTACATCGATGTACCGGATGATGTGACGACAATGGCGACCCCGATGAGACGTACACAGCGACTTGTCATAAGCATCCTCCGAGCGCAATAACGACCCGTAAGAAGTCTAGCGCAGAGCGAGTGGTCGCAATACACATTCCGGAGTTTCCCGACTACTGACGCACTATCCCGAGCGGCACCGACCACCCCATTTCGTAATAGCCGCGTGGTGTCGGGTGGATGTCGTCGCAATTAAAAGCCGGGAAAATAAGGTCGGGATCCGACGGATCCCTCACCACAGCATCAAAATCGATCACCCGATCGAATGGCGCATCCCTTCGGATCCAGTCGTTCACTTCATTGCGGACACCGGTCTTCTCTGGGGTCCAACCAGAGTTGCTTTCACTTGGCGCACGATTATGTCTGGGGATGATCGTCGCACCGTGAATGCGCAATCCTCGAGCACGCAGCCGGGCGATGATGGTCTCCATCCCAGAGGTCACTTGCCTCGCCGAGGCTTCCCGACGAATGTCGTTCGTTCCCATGAACAGGATGACATCGGTCACGCCGTGATGTGACAACACGTCACGTTCGAGTCGATTAATCCCCGCCGTACTGGTTGGAAGCGGTCGAAGGTTCTCGCGGGTCACTGTGTTCCCACCAATTCCCTCATTGACGACCGCCCGGCGCTCCGCCACGTCGCCAACCGCATCAAAACGGACCGCGAGCCAATCTTCCCAGCGATCGTAACCATCAACAGTTGAGCACGAACCATCTGTAATCGAGTCACCGAACGCAACAACAGCACCACCGACCGACGAGGTCAGGACATCGATGGATTTGAGCCACCACATGGACGTCATCGTTTCGCCGAATCCATTTCGTCCCTCAGTGCCCGTCAGATCCCCCGCGTTATTCACGCTCGCGTATGACGTCACGAGAGCGCCACGATGCACACTAGGTCGGACCCCCGCCCCCGCCACGTACAAACTCACGGCAAGGTCCTGCCTCGCCAGAACAGAGAGTGGGACCGGGTCACTCTGCACACTAGCCCCCGGCGCAATCGTGACGCTACGATCCCCGCTGAAACGCACCGGCTGATTCGTGCCTGGAACCAGGTCCGCACCGCGCATCCGATGCCCGACCGACGCGGCACCAATATGGAGCGGTTCCGTTCCGTAACCGTTGTCAAGGCGGATCCGGATAGATTCCCCGCCAGCGGTCACCCGAGCAATCAGACGCAGGGTCATATCCGTAACGGCGGATGGGCCGAGCCCTTGCTGAGACGTTGCCCAGGCAGTCACCCAGTGGGGCGACTCTGTCTGGGAATACCCCACCGACCCGTCCGTTAGTCCGATGAATGTCGCGACGACAACAATGAGGCCCGTGGAACGACAAACCATGCTTCTCCTCCACCAACCACGCCTAGGAAACCGTGGACCCCATCCTACCTCTGGCTTGCAGGCAATGCGAGCCTGACGCGTCACAGTGGCACAGCAGGCCAAAACGACACAGTCTCGCTCTCACGGGGGACACTCGCGTTCCACTCACTCCGGGGGGTAATATCTTTCCTCTTGCTACGGCTGGATTGACGTACCGTGCGACATTGAAAGGACCAATCGCATGACCATTGGGCGCCCCTCGCTCACGGGACTTTTTTGGGTGTTCGTTCTCACCACCACCGGTGTCGCGACCGGCCAGACTGCCGGCCAACCGAATGGCGGATTTGTCGAGTGGCCCTACGTGGGAAGCGACCAGGCCAACACCCGGTCCTCCGAGGCCGCCCACATCACCCGCGAAAACATTGAGCAACTCGAGGTCGCCTGGACCTGGCGTCCAGAGGACCGGGCCAGGCCGGAGTTCGGCACAGTGCCAGGCAGTTTTACCAGTACGCCCATCATGCTCGATGGCACGCTCTACGTTAGTTCAAACTACAATCGGGTGGCCGCCCTCGACCCGATCACCGGTTCTGAACGTTGGGTCTTCGATCCCCGGGCCTATGAAGACGGCATGCCAGCGTTGGGCGGCGGTTTTCGGCACCGTGGAGTCACCGCGTGGCGGGACGGCGAGGACCTTCGCATCTTCCTCGCTAGTCGCTTCCGATTGTTCTGTCTCGATGCCGCCACGGGTGAGGTCGTCGGCTCATTCGGAGACAACGGGGTCGTCGACCTCAGCCAGGATCTGATCTGGCCCATCGACCGCAGCCACTTCGAGTTCAACGCGGCGCCGGTCATGTACAAAGACCTGGTTATCGTCGGCAGCGCCGTCGGCGACCGCGTCATCTACCGGCGCACGCCACCAGGGGACGTCCGTGCATACGACGCCCGTACCGGCGCCCTCGTATGGAGCTTCCACACCATTCCACAGGAGGGCGAGTTCGGCAGCCAAACCTGGGAGAACGAAGCGTGGCGGTATACCGGCGCCACCAACGTCTGGGCCGGGGTGACGGTCGACGAGGCGCACGAACTGGTTTTCCTCCCGGTCGGCAACCCCACCAACGTCTATTTTGGCGGGCAACGCCTCGGCGACAATCTGTTCGCTGAGAGTCTGGTGGCGCTCAACGCCAATACAGGGGAACGCACGTGGCATTTCCAGATGGTCCATCACGGCGTTTGGGACTACGACCTGCCAACACAGCCGATCCTCTTTCCCCTGACGGTGGACGGGAGATCAATCGACGCCGTCGCCCAACTCACGAAGCAAGGTTTGACCTTCGTCTTCGATCGAACCACCGGCGAACCCGTTTGGCCCATTGAGGAGCGGGAGGTGCCCCAAAGCGACGTGCCCGGTGAGCGGACTGCGGCCACCCAACCATTTCCTACTCGTCCACCGGCCCTGATTCCAACCACAGGTATGACCCTTGACGATGCATTCGATCTGACGCCAGAACTCCAAGCCGCAGCACGAATGGCGATGCAACAGTTCCGGTTTGGACCGCTCTACACACCGCCCAGCCTTGAAGGATCACTCGTACGACCCGGCGGCGGTGGGGCCGTTAACTGGGGCGGCGGGGCATTCGACACCGCCACTGGCTTCCTCTACGTGAAAACCTCAAACATGCCCGCGGTCATGACCCTGGAGCGCTTCGACCCAGCGAACACCCGTAACCCGTTCGCCGACACCACGGAACCGGACTATGTTGGCTACGACACGGCGTCGGGCGGACAAGCGATGTTCGAAGGGGGCTTGCCGCTGAACCAGCCACCTTACGGCTTTCTCGTCGCTATCGACATGCCTGCAGGCGACATTGCCTGGCGGGTTCCATTCGGTCGCGGTAGCGACCGAATTCGTCGCCATCCTGCACTCGACGGAGTCGACGTGCCCGACCGACTGGGAACGCCAGGAGCACCAGGGGCAATTGTGACTGGAGGTGGATTGGTCTTCGCTGGAGGCGGCGAGAACGCCCTGTACGCGTTCGACAAGGTCACCGGGGACGAACTCTGGGCAGGTCCCCTCAACGAGCGGTCGACA
>JAYZGM010000155.1:0-16236 GCA_036336225.1 Acidobacteriota bacterium
GCTCTTCGTCTCTGGAGTGACAAACAATTCTTCGCTCTGGGCGACCTGAACGCTGTTCGTTCTCGGGTAGCAAAGAGCTCTTCGTGCGCGGTAGAAGCACTGCCTGCGTCCGTATTGGCCTGGGACGCGTTCGGTGAGCACTCGGAACACGCGAACTCCGGTTCGTGACGCGCGCATCGTCCGCGAGGACCGAGCATCTCCTCGATCGCAGGACGTGGCCCACACAAAAAGCACAAGGCCCGAACGAGACCCGATTCACCGGAACGACGAGCAACGACGCTTTTTACCCCCGCTCAGCCAGTCTTTCAAAAATCGGGGTCAGCCGCTGCCGTGTCCGCGAGGGCTCCTCGGGCACGACGCGGGTCGAGCCAACCACAGTCATAAAGTTGGTGTCACCGTCCCACCGTGGGACGAGGTGCAGATGGAGATGGCCGGGCACACCGGCGCCAGCCGGCCGACCCAAGTTGATCCCCACGTTCATACCATGGGGGCGATACGCTTCGGTCAAGGCGATTTCACTCCGGCGGGTCATGGTCATGAGGCCGACCAGCTCGTTCGGCACCGCCTCGGCGAGGGTGCCGATGTGCCGGTTGGGAACTACCATGATGTGGCCATTGTTGTACGGGTAGAGATTGAGAATGACAAAGCAGGTCGCAGCCCTGGCGACGATAAACGCGCCTGCGTCATCACGGGCCTGAGCCGTGCAGAAGACACACCCCTCGGGTGGCGAGTCAGCGGCACCAGTCACGTAATCAAGCCTCCACGGGGCCCAGAGTCGCTCCATCAGTTGAGACGGACTTCGCCTCACACCCTAACGGCGCTCGTCACCCGCGACAGGTTTCCGGTCACACGGATTACTAGTGCCCGGTCCCGTTGGAACCGGGGGCCGACGTTGTGGGTGGAATGGGGTCAGGGGCAACCGATGAAACCGGATCCGATGGAGTGCCGGCGACCAAGTCCCGATTAATTAGCTCTTTGAGCTCTTTCCCAGGCTTGAAATACGGGACCTTCTTTGGGGGCACGTCCACGCGATCGCCAGTCTTGGGATTGCGCCCCTTTCTTGGCTCTCGCTGACGCAGCCGGAAGCTGCCGAACCCTCGGAGTTCGATCTTCTCACCACGGCGCAGCGCCGTGATGATGCTCTGAAAGACAGTATCGACGATGACCTCGGAATGCTTCTTGGTCAGATCGGCAACTCGTGACACTTCTTCGACGAGCGCTGCCTTGGTCATGCTGCCGCCTGCTGCCAAAATCCTCCTCCGTCGCCCACGCGATCGCTACTCAGCAGCCCGCCCGCGGCGGAGCGATGCGGTGCGACTCTAGGAGCCCGTGGAAAAAGCTCCGCTGTGAATCCAGCCTGGACCGCGTTGCTCCTTGGTCGAAAACGTCAAATGTGCTCCCTCGCCGCACCTTGCGTAGGCCGAGCCCGGCAGTACCACGCCAGGCTCTTGGTGCCATGCGGGATTTCACCACGGGCTCCTAGGTCTGATTCTTGAAGTGGTCGCCAAGCGTGACCTCTGGTGACCCAGACCCCGCACCATACGATTCCCAATCGGCCTCGTAGTCATCCGACTTGAGGGCTCGAATGCTCAAACCAATCTTCCGCTCCGAGGGACTCAGCTTGATGATCTTCATGCTGGTCACCTCGTCGACCTTCAGCTCTACTTTATCGCGACCCATTTGGTCGTCGAATTCGGAGACATGGATCAACCCTTCGATGCCTTCCGCCAGCTCGACGAACGCCCCAAAGTTGGTAATGCGGACAACCTTCCCTTCGACGACTGAACCCACCTTGTTATTCTCGAAGAACTCGTCCCAGATATCGGTCGCAAGCTGCTTCAACCCCAGGGAGAGGCGCTGGTTATCGGGATCGACATTGAGCACCATGGCCTCAACGTCATCCCCCTTCTTCACCACCTCCGACGGATGCTTAAGCCGTTTGCTCCACGACATGTCCGAAATGTGGATCAACCCGTCGATGCCTTCTTCGACCTCGACGAACGCCCCGAACTCGGTGAGGTTGCGCACCTTACCGGTCAGACGCGATCCGATCGGGTACTTCTCGGCAAGCTGGTGCCAGGGGTTCGACTCGATCTGCTTGAGCCCAAGCGAGATGCGACGAGCCTGGGGATCAACCCCGAGCACCATCGACTCAACGGAGTCACCCACGTTGAGCAGCTTCGACGGGTGCTTGACCCGCTTGCTCCACGACATCTCGGAGACGTGAATGAGCCCCTCTACGCCAGGCTCGAGTTCAATGAACGCACCGTAGTCGGTCAGGCTAACCACCTTGCCGCTCAGCCGCATCCCCACTTGATAACGTTCCTCAACCGCGGTCCAGGGGTCGGCATGTAGCTGCTTGTAACCCAACGAGACCCGTTCCGTGGCCCGGTCAAACTTCAGAACGATCACGTCGACTTCGTCGTTGACTTTGAAGAGCTCGGACGGGTGCGCAGCCCGTCCCCAAGACATGTCAGTCACGTGGAGCAACCCATCCAGACCACCCAGATCGATGAACGCCCCGTAGTCGGTGATGTTCTTGACCACACCCCGCAGGACCTTGGCCTCCTCGAGGGTCGCCAGCGTGTGCTTCTTCTTCTCGGCGTTCTCTTCTTCGAGGAGCGCCTTCCGGGACAATACGATATTGCCCCGCTTCTTGTTGACCTTGATGACCCGCATCCGAAGCTCTTGGCCCCGGAGCGCATCAAGGTTCCTGACCGGGCGCACGTCCACTTGTGACCCGGGAAGGAACGCGCGAACACCGATGTCGACGGCGAGCCCGCCCTTGATCCGTTCGATGACGCGGCCGATGACCACCTTCTGGTCGTCATACGCTTTCTCGACCTCGTCCCAGATCTTCATCTTTTCGGCCTTTTCGCGCGAGAGCACGATATGGCCGTCCCGATCCTCGGTGCGTTCGAGCAGCACGTCGACGCTGTCGCCGGCTTGCACGATGCATTCGCCGTTCTCGTCGAGAAACTCCTGTACGGAGATCATGCCTTCGGACTTGTATCCGACATCGACCACCACGTCCGACGACGACACCTTGAGCACGGTGCCGGTAATCACCTCGCCTTCGGCGATGTTGCGAAAGCTGCCCTCGTAGAGGGCGAGCAGCCGCTCATACTCCTCACGATCAGACCGATCGTCGTCCTCATCGGTCAGAACCATCATGGGAGTAGGCCTCGCGGTCTTGTCAGCGTGCGTGACCTTCTCGACGTCTTCTACCTTCATCATGGAACTGCGGATCTCCTTCAGACGGGACTATGCCCCGAACCCCACGCGGCCGCTGCGCAGGGGCGCCCTAAGTCCCCCACTCCGCACCCGCGAGACGCCCATTGCCGTGCGCCTTAGCGGTTACCGGCGGCCACAAGAAGTACGGCATTCTCGTTGTGGGCCGTGCAACGGCCTAACTCGTCGACCTCGCCTGTCGCTCGGCACGACGTCAATGACGCGGCGACCTAGGGCTCTCGCTCACACCCCACGGCGGCGCACCGTCGATTGGCGATAAGCCTAAGATTATATGACAGTTATCGTGACGCGTCAACGACCGAGAGTGGTTCACGAACGTGCCCCGAGACGCTCGCGGACCAGAACCAGCACGTGCTCGACGACCCCGTCCAACGGGAACCCCGTTGTATCCACGCGAATGGCGTCGGCGGCCATCATGAGTGGCGAGGTGCGACGCGTCCGGTCGGTACGGTCTCGGGCCTCGAGGGCGCTGGCCACATCCGACAAGGCGGTCTCACGGGCGCCCAGCGCATGGGCCGGGTCTGACGCACGACGGGCGGCGCGTTCCCCGGGACTCGCGTCGAGATAGATCTTGACATCGGCGTCCGGAAAAACAGTCGTCCCGATGTCGCGCCCCTCCATCACGAGCCCACCGTCGGTCGCGTAGCCTCGCTGACGACGCACCAACTCATCCCTGACCGTCGGCATCCGGGCAACCTGCGCGGCGGCGGCATCAATCTCGGCGGTCCGAATGGCGCGGGTCACGTCATGGCCATCGACCACCACCACACCGTCGTCTAGCTGTAGCTCGGCGCGCTCAGCGACCGCCCGCACACTCGGTTCGTCATCGAGGGCCACCCCCTCGTGACCGGCCAACCAGGCCACCGCCCGATACATGGCGCCGGTATCAACATACCGACACCCCAGCGCCCTGGCAATCGCCCGCGACACGCTTCCTTTCCCAGCGCCAGATGGTCCGTCGATAGCAACCACGGGGGTCGAACGAGGGCTGGATTCCATCGGTGTCATTTCACCCCGAACTCCCCTTGGTCTTCTGACGCGAGTGGCGCCCGGCCGATGACGACGTCTCCGGGACGACCGCCCGGCGCAGCGCTGACACCTCGCGGGACGTCAGATCCCGAAACTGCCCGGGTCGAAGCGCGCGGTCCTGTATCGGACCGATGCCAACCCGCCGCAAACGCACGACCGGGTGCCCAATCGCGTCACACATGTGTCGCACCTGTCTTTTCCGGCCCTCGGTGATTCCGATCCGGATGACCGATTGATCACCCTGACGCCCGCGCCCCGCTGATACAAGACTTGCGATGGCCGGTCGTGTGCGACGACCGTCGACTACAACGCCACGAGCCAGCCGCCGGAGGGCGCTAGCCTCTGGCACCCCACGCACGCGGGCCTCGTACAGACGCTGGAGTCCGTAACGCGGATGGGTGAGCAACGCCGCCAGTTCCCCGTCGTTCGTCAATAGCAATAACCCCTCGCTTTCGTAGTCGAGGCGTCCGACAGGATAGACCGACTCACGGATGTTGTTCAGCAGGTGCATGACCGTCCGGCGCCGTTCGGGGTCATCACATGTTGTCACGACCCCCCTCGGCTTGTTCAGGAGCAAATAGCGACGCTTCCGGTCCGGGGTCACCCGACGTCCATCTACCCGTATGTCATCACGTGCCGGATTTGCCCGCGCTCCCGGGGTGGACACCACCGCGCCATTGACGGTGACCCGACCGTCGCGCATGAGCACCTCGGCCGCGCGCCGAGACGCCACACCGGCCCTGGCGATGACCTTCTGCAACCGGATGCCAGCCGGTGGCAACGTGCTGATCCTGGACACCTGTCTATTACTCACTTCAGTCATCGCCACCGCCGGGTCACCGGGTCCGGTCCGTTGCTCGCGAACGCACCACTAGTGGACTTGCTCTGGTGGCGTCGGTTCCGGGTCGCCCTTCCCCTCAGGCTCGGTATCAAATGGCAGCGACTCGGTGGCAGGTCCGGACGCCACAAGAGCGGCCGGCACCTCCATCCCCAGTGCTTCAGCCATCTCCTCCACCTTTGGCAGGTCGTCAAGGTCGCGCAATCCAAATCGGTTCAAGAACTCTCGGGTCGTGGCATACAGGAAGGGACGTCCGATAACCTGTTTACGTCCCACGACCTTGACAAGCTGACGTTCGAGCAGCGTGCCCACGACGCCCGAGGCATTGACCCCACGGATCTCGGCAATCTCGGCCCCGGTGATCGGCTGTTTGTATGCGATGACGGCCAGGGTTTCGAGAGCTTGCACCGACAACCGCTGTTTCGAGTGCTCGTGGAACAACCGTCGCACCCACTCGTGGAGCTCGGGCCGGGTACAAATTTGATACCCACCGGCTACTTGCACCATCTGGAGTCCGCCGCGTTGCTCGTAATCGGCCTGCAGCGCCGCCAGGGCTTCTTCCACGTTCTCCCGAGGCTCGGTATCAAGGAGCTGGAACAGCGTCTTGGATGTCAACGGGTCCGGCGACGCAAAAATCAAGGCTTCGAGAATCGGCTTCAACTCGTCGGACATCCGCTCACTCCGTCCTCTCCGGGTCCTCATCTGAGGCCGTCTCGCCCGTCCTGTTCGGGCCGCTGAACTCGATCGGCTTGGGTGCATCGGCTGGCTGCTCACGACGATACACGCGGATAGGCCCGACCGCCCCAGACTGAAACACCCGAACGAGTTTGAGACGAATCATCTCAAGGATCGCAAGAAAGGTCGTGATGAGCTCGCCCCGGCTACCATCCTGCGCGAACAGGTCTTCAAATCCGCAGGCGTCGGTCTCGGACAGCTGCGCGAGCAGTTGACGCGAGCGAGTCTCGATGGACACCTCTTTGGCCGGCAACGGAATCCCGGGCCGCTCACGCGCCCGCTTGAGCACCGCCTGAAAAGCCTGGAGCAAACCAAACAGGTCGACCTCGAGCTCGCGCTCAAAGGGCTCACCGGCGATGTCGGCGAGGCGTTCGTCCGGGCGTCCCCACTGGGCACCACGCACGGTTTGTCGCTCATGCAACAGCTCAGCCGCGGCCTTGAACCGCTGGTGCTCAAGCAACCGCCGTACGAGCGCCTCGCGGGGGTCTTCGGTCTCGGCCGGATCCTCGGGTTCCACCTCCGTCCGAGGCACCAGTGTGCGCGCCTTGATGTGAATAAGCGTCGCAGCCATGACCAGGAACTCGCCCGCGCTGTCCAGATCGAGTTCCTTCATCAAGTCGAGATACTGGAGATACTGCTGAGTGATGAGCGCGATCGGAATGTCGTAGATGTCGACCTCGTTCTTCCGAATCAGATGCAACAGAAGATCGAGTGGCCCCTCGAAATTCTCGAGTTTGACCGGATAGTCTTCGAGTACCGACTCGAAATCGCTGGGGTGTTCGATATCCGGCATGAAAGACCAGCAGGCTGTCGACACACAGCCCGCGACTCAAGACTTCTCGATGGTGTCCCGTCTCCGAAGCGCCCTACACCACTTGCAGATGGGCTATTCGGTCACGGGTCTCCGTCTCGTGACTCAGGCGTAACTGAGTTTCACGGCCTCACGCACTTGGGTCAGCGTCTCTTGCGCGAGACGCCGGGCTCGACTCGACCCATCCATGAGAATCTCGTGCACTCGACCTGGCCTGGCCAGCACCTCTGCCCGTCGTTCACGTAAGGGGTCCAACGTGGCGTTGATGGCGCGCGTCAGCTTCTGCTTCACCTCAACGTCGCCCACCGTTCCGGTCCGATATCGTGTCTTCAAGTCTTCTACCTCGTCCCGGTCGGGGTTGAAGGCATCGTGATACGTGAACACCGGATTACCTTCAACGGTGCCCGGGATATCGGCCCGAATCCGCTTCGGGTCGGTATACATCCGCATGACCTTTTTCTTCACCGTGTCCGCGTCGTCCGACAAGCTGATGGTATTGCCATAGCTCTTGCTCATCTTCCGATTGTCGAGCCCCGGCAATCTCGGGAAGTGGGTGAGCAGGGGCTGTGGCTCTGGAAACAACTCACCAAAGAATCCGTGAAAACGACGAACCACCTCCCGGTTGAGCTCGAGATGCGGCACCTGGTCGTCACCCACCGGCACATAGTTGGCCTTGTAGATGATGACGTCCGCCCCTTGCAGCAGGGGATACCCGAGAAAACCAAGCGTCGACAGATCTTTCTCGGCGAGCTGCTCGATCTGCTCTTTATAAGTCGGCACACGTTCGAGCCAGGGGATCGGCACCACCATGGAGAGCAACAGAAACAGCTCCGCGTGCTCGGGGACGAGCGACTGGACAAACAACGTGCTTTGCTCAGGGTCCACGCCGGCCGCGATCCAGTCGGCCACATTGTCGTAGGCGTAACTGGTCACGTCCGTCGTGTCGGCGTATTCGCTGGTCAGCGCGTGCCAGTCGGCGACAAAGTACATACAGTCGTATTGCTCCTGCAGGTGTGACCACTGCTGGAGCGCACCCACCAGATGGCCGAGATGCAGCGGGCCGGTCGGACGCATGCCAGAGACGACGCGAGGCTTCACGGTAACAACCATCCCATCAAGAAAGACAACGGTGGCCCGATCAGGCGATAGAGCCAACCGGTGACCATGAGCACCAGAAGAATGACAAACCCGTAGGGTCGGACCAGACGGTCGTAGGTGACGGCGAGCCTCTCGGGGAGGAGCCCAGCCAGCACGTTGCCACCGTCGAGCGGAGGAATCGGGAGCATGTTGAACACGGCCAACAGCAGATTCAACTGCAACATGGCGAACCCAAACGTGGCCAGGAGCCCTGGCGCCCCGTCCGCTGCCCCGATCCCGCCCGGTATGACACCCAGCAGCCAGGACGCACCAATGGCCAGCAGGACGTTGCTGACCGGACCGGCTGCCGCAATCATGAGAAAGTCTTGCCGGGGTCTCGCGAGATTGGCCGGGTTGACCGGCACGGGTTTGGCCCACCCAAACACAAACCCGCCCGCCAGGATTCCGAGCAAGGGAAGCATGATGGTTCCCATCGGATCAATATGGACGACCGGGTTCAGCGAAATCCGACCCAATCGCCGCGCGGTGGGGTCGCCATACCAATCGGCGGTTACGGCATGCGCCATCTCGTGAATCGTGAGCGACAGGAGCAAGACCGGGAGGATGATGAGTAGCTGACCGATATCTGACAAGGCTCTCAGGATAGTGTGCGGGAACGGCTCACCGCAAGTCGGATGTCCCAGTCTCCCCGGAAAAATGTCCCAACACCGCTTCGGCGACCTTGGCCCCGACCACCGGCACCAGCTCTTCCCGAGTGGCTCGCCGAATGTTGGCCACGCTTCCAAAACGGGTGAGCAGCGCCCGTCGTCGCCCCGGCCCCACCCCGGGGACCTCGGTCAGCTCGGAACGGAGATCACGTCTGGTTCGCGTCTTGCGATGATAAGTGACGGCAAATCGGTGGGCCTCGTCCCGAAGACGCTGGAGTAACAACAAGCCGGGGCTTGCCGGGTCGAGAATGATCGGGTCGGCGGCATCGCGTGTGAACACAAGTTCCTCTTTCTTGGCCAGTCCAACCGCGACCAGATTCGACAGCCCCAACGACACGAACGCATCGTAGGCCGACGATAGCTGTCCGGCTCCCCCATCGATCACAACCAGATCCGGCAACGGCCCGCCATCGTCGAGGAGCCGGCGATAGCGACGCCCCACAACCTCGCGCATGGCTGCGAAGTCATCGAGCAACCGGGGATTCGTGTGTGTGGAGCCAGCGGCCCGCGGCTTCTTACGCGGTGGGCGTCGCTGACCTGCGCCCGGTAGCGCGTCGCGCGTCTCATCCCACGTCGTACCCCGCACCCGGAACTTCCGATAGGCCTTCCGCGCCAGACGCCCATCCTCGCTGACGACCATGGCGCCCACCGTCTCGGCACCCTGCAGGGTCGAAATGTCGAAGCACTCGATCCGTCGAGGCGCAGCAGACAACCCCAAGACAACCCGGAGCTCGTCGAGCGCAGCCGCTCCAACCCGCGCCTCGTCGCTATGTCGGGAGCGATACGCGAGCGCGGCGTTTCGGGTAGCCAAATCGAGCAGTCCTCGTTTGTCGCCTCGCTTTGGTACGGTGAGGCGAACCCGGCGGCCTGCCTGCTCGCTCAACCACCCTTCGAGAGCCTCGGCGTCGTCGAGGGCGACTGGAATATGCACTTCCGGGGGCGCCACCCGGGCCTCGTAGAACTGCTGTACTGCCGCTTGCACGGTCTCCTGCTCGATCACCCCGTCGCCCCCCGGCCGGTCACTCGCCAGCTCGACTCGCTCAATCACCCGCCCCCCACGCATCTGAAAGACCTGCACCACCGCCCCCGCCGACCCCACCTTCACCCCAAACGCGTCCCGGTCACCCAACCGGACCGTCGACATCTTCTGCTGACGGTCTCGCAAGGTCTCAACGGTCCGGAGCGCGTCACGCGTGTGGGCCGCCTCTTCGTATCGGAGCTCATCCGAGGCCACGACCATCCGCTGCTTGAGCTCGACGATGAGCTCGTCGTTACGTCCCTCCAAAAACATCCGGGTGTGCTCGACCGCCTCTTGATATTGCTGCTGACTGCAGAGCTCCTCCACACAGGGCGCGATACAGCGCTTGATATCGTATTCGAGACACGCGCGCCCACGTTGCCCGGTGATGACCTCGTTGCACGACCGGATCCCAAACAACTTATGGGTGAGCGAAATAGTCTTCCGCGCAAGCGTGGCCGGGAGGAAGGGACCGGCGTAGGTGTGCCCATCCCGGGCGACCCGCCGGGCCACAAGCACCCGGGGAAACGGCTCACCCGTGGTCAACTGCAGATAGGGATAGTTCTTGTCGTCTCGGAGCAAAATGTTGAAGCGAGGGCTGCGCTGCTTGATGAGGTGAGTCTCGAGGGCTAGTGCCTCAACCAACGAATCGGTGACGATGACCTCGAGACGGGTCACCTCGTCCAGGAGCGCGTTGGTCTTGGGGCTCGAGCCATACGCACTGAGATAGCTACGCACGCGGTCCCGCAACGAGCGCGCCCGACCGACGTAGATCGTCTCGCCGCGAATGTCAAGATACAGGTAGACCCCCGGCTGCTCCGGTAACGCGCTGATCTGAGTCTTGAGATCACGAATAGCCATAGGCTACACTGCGAGGTTCGTGTCGACCGGCATTATAAGATGCGTGATTGTGCTGTCGGTGGTCGAGACGCACGCGAGGAGCGTTCCCGCTTTCCCTACATGACCTTTACTGGCGCCATCGGCGCGGCGTGCATGTTCCCCCTTCGCGCCATCATCCAGGCATGTGTCTCACTCCGGATCCATCCCAATGTGCTGACCTTGGTCGGCGTGGTCATCAACTTCATCGCCGCCTGGTTCTTCGCCCATGGCGAGTTCGTCACTGCTGGATTCGTCATGTTGGTGGCGAACATCTTTGATTTCATCGACGGCAAGGTGGCGGAGACGACCAATCTTGCATCTCGTTTTGGGGGATTTTGGGACTCTGTGATGGACCGGTTTTCTGATCTGTCGCTGTTTGTCGGCGTCATCTATCTCTACGCGCAGCTCGGCCGAGCCGACTACGTGATGATCGCCGCGCTGGCGATGATGTTCTCCGTCATGACCAGCTACACGCGCGCCCGCGCCGAGTCCATGATCGACCAGTGCAAAGTCGGCTTCATGGAGCGACCAGAACGGATCGTCTTGGTTATGATCGGCGCCTTTACCAATCGGATGGGAGCGGTACTCTGGGTGATTCTGCTGCTCTCGGTCGTGACCGTGCTCGATCGCATCTACTACACGTGGCAGGCTCTCAAGACACAAGAGGCCGAAGCGTCGTGAGTGGAAAGAATCCGCTGACCCTGCCCGCGCGGACCATCTGGCATGCGCTGTTCTGGACATTTGACCGGGCAACTTGGCAGTACGACCTCATGGTGATTGCGATCCTCGCGTTTGTCTGGCTCACCCCCCCGGACTGGCTGGGTGACCCCACCGCCAGCGGACCGGGGCTCATCGGCATCGTGCTCGGGTGGTTGCAGTAGTCGCGCACCCACCGCCTCGCCGGACCCATCGCCCAGCTCATACGACATCCCGCGCATCGGCGCCGAGATTGACCCCCGTGCCGGTGAACTCGAGGTCGTGGGTGGCGATCTTGTCTCGGAGCAGCCGACGCACCGCCCCGTAATGTTCCTGGGGCACTTCGAGACGTCGCGCGAGACGACGCACCCGGTCGATGAGCACCAGGGTGAGTGTCTTGCCTTCGCGCCAGGACAACCCGCCGATCTTCGAATATGGGACAAACCCAGCGTCCGACCACACCCCACCGTCGTAGAACCCCCGCCCGATTCGCAGACTCAACGGAAACGCGTACGCGTAGTAGATAAACATCATCCCTTCGCCGAATGCATCCGTCAGCGGCCGACTCTGAATCACGATCTTGATGAACACCAGAATGCCGAAGAGCACCCCAAACCCAAGTGAGACACCATAGGCGGAAGGACGTCCTACGCGCCAGGTGAGCACGGCGGTCGAACGGAGCCGCCAAAAACGCAGAAACCGGAAGGCCAGCCGGAGATTGGCGGCGAGAAACCCTACCCCAAGGAGAAACAGCGCGAAGGGCAGGACCGACTCAGTGAAACCGGGAAACACTGTTTCGGCAGCCTCAGAATCGCGCCTCACCATACGGGGCGATGTCCCGACCCGTCGGTTTGGACGCGTGCGCGCCTTGAGCGGTCAGATCAGGCGCGTGATTGGTACTCACCGGTTTCGGTGCTCACACGAATCCTATCGCCGTTGCTAATAAATGGTGGCACCTGCACCACGAGCCCTGTCTCGAGGACCGCAGGCTTGAGCTGGGCGTTCGCGGTTGCGCCCTTGATCGCGGGCGCCGTCTCCGACACCTCGAGCTCGACCGTCGTCGGCAGATCAAGCCCCACCGCGTCACCCTCAAACAGCGACACCTTGATGGTGGCTTCTGGCAACAAATAGTGGACCGAATCGCCGAGCATCTCCACGGTCATCTCAAGCTGCTCGTAGGTCTCGAGGTCCATAAAATAGAAGGTTTCACCATCACGATACGTGAACTGCATCTCGCGGTCGTCCACCGACGCCCGCTCCACGAATTCAGCCGACCGGAACTTGTGGTCGAGCAGTGTCCCGGCCTTCACGTTCCGCATCCGTGACTGCACGAACGCCTTCCCCTTGCCTGGGGTGAGATGGTTAACGTCCATCACACGATGGAGCTCGTCGTTCATCTTCACCAGCATGCCTTTTCGCAGGCGTGTCGCTTGAATCGATTCCATGGATTACGTATCAAAACAGGTCTGCAGGGGCGGCGCGAACTCTCTCCACGATACGCCGACAACTATGGATCGTACCATGGACGATCGGACCCGCTCAAACCACGGCCGCTAGCTCGCGTCGACATAGCCATCGGCCAGCACCGGCCGGAGATAGCGACCGGTGTGCGATGCCTCGGTCATCGCCACCTGCTCGGGTGTCCCCGCGACGACGATCGCCCCCCCACTGTCGCCGCCTTCCGGGCCAAGATCGATCACCCAGTCCGCGGTCTTGATGACGTCGAGGTTGTGCTCGATCACAAGGACGCTGTTCCCCGCCTGGAGCAACTTATGGAATGCGGCCAGCAGTTTCGCGATGTCGTCGAAGTGCAGCCCGGTAGTGGGCTCATCAAGGATATACAGTGTCCGGTCGGTCTTCCGTGACGCCAGATGGGACGCAATCTTGATCCGCTGAGCCTCGCCCCCGGACAAGGTCGTGGCGGGTTGCCCCAACCGCAGATACCCCAACCCAATCTCATCGAGCAGATGCAACCGTCGGACGACCTTGGCCGAGCTACCAAAAAATGAAAGTGCCTCACGCACCGTAAGGCTCAACACCTCATCAACGTTGCGCCCGCGATAGTGAACGTCCAGCACTTGGGGCTTGAATCGTCGTCCGTCGCACTGGTCACAAGGTACGAACACATCCGCAAGAAACTGCATCTCCACTCGCACCACACCTTCACCCTCACACCCGTCACACCGCCCCCCGGGGACGTTGAACGAAAAATGGCCCGCGGTGAGCCCGTTGGCTCGGGCGTCCTTGGTCTGGGAGAAGAGCTCTCGGATAGCGTCGAAGGCTTTCAGATACGTCACCGGATTGGACCGCGGGGTTCGACCGATCGGGGCCTGGTCGACCAAGGTCACGTCGGTCACCAGCTCCGACCCTTCGAGACGATCGTGGGTCCCGACCCGCTTTTCCCAGACCCCTTTCTTTCTCTTGATCGCCGCGTAGATCACGTCATGCACGAGAGTCGATTTGCCAGACCCGCTGACCCCGGTGACACAGGTCAAGGTGTTGAGCGGAATATCGACATCGATTCCCCGCAGATTGTGCTCACGAGCCCCGGTGACCCGAATCGCCAGCGGCGGGTGCTTCCGACGAACGGTGGGCAGCGGTATCGTGAGGTCGCCCCGCATGTATTTGGCGGTCAGCGACTGCGGGTCCTCGAGCAACGACTCAAACGAACCGGTATGGATGATCCGACCGCCTTGCTCACCAGCGCCGAGGCCCAAATCGACCACCACGTCGGCCATCCGGATCGTGTCTGCGTCATGCTCAACAACCAGGACCGTGTTGCCCTGGTCCCGAAGCTTGCACAAAATCGCCATCAGCCGTTCGTTGTCACGAGAGTGCAATCCAATGGATGGCTCATCCAGTACGTAGAGCGTCCCGACCAACGCTGAACCGAGCGCCGTGGCCAGATTGATTCGTTGCGCTTCGCCGCCGGAGAGCGTGGAGGACAACCGATCGAGTGTCAGGTAGTCGAGACCCACGTCGCACAGATACGACAGCCGCCGACGGATCTCCTTGACCACGCGATCCGCGACCGTCCGTTGGGCCGCACTCAGTTCGAGTTGGCTGAAAAACACCGCCGCGCGGCCAACGGTCAACGCACAGACCGTGTCGATTGGCTGCCCACCCACGTGGACGTCACGGGCCTCTCGTCGGAGACGGCTCCCCTCGCACTCTGGACAGGACACGTAGCCACGATACCGGCTGAGAAACACCCGAACGTGCACCTTGTATTTCTTTTTCTCCAGCCCGCGGAAGAACCCCTGGATCCCCTTGTAACCCGCACCATCGCCCTCGACGACGAACTGCCGCTCTTCGTCGGTCAGCTCCGACCACGGAGTGGTCAAGCGCACCTGCCCTCCGGCGGCCGCTCGTTTCAGGTCTGCCAGATGGGACCGATAGTGCGGCTTGGTCCACGGCTCGATCGCCTGCTGCTGGATGGATTTTCCCGGGTCGGGCACGACGAGGTTCAGGTCGAGCTCGATGACGTTGCCAAACCCATGACAGGTGGGACAGGCACCAAACGGGCTATTGAACGAAAACAGCCGCGGCTGCGGCACTTCGTAGGCGATGCCACACTGACGACAGTCAAACCGTTCGCTAAACCGGTGCACCACCGACGCGTCATCGCCCTCGGTAGCCGACACCTCGACAGCGAACGCGGAACCGCCGCCTTCGTGATACGCCGTCTCGATGGAGTCGGTTGCGCGTCCCTGCTGATCCGGATCGACCTTGAGACGGTCGACGATGATCTGCAGCGTCGGCTGTCCGCCCAATGTCTCCGGTGCGACCTCCTCGAACCGCGCGACCTGCCCGTCCACCAGCAACCGAGCGAAGCCACGCTTGCGCAACCCGGTCAACGCCGCCGCCACCAGTACAACGGGATCGGGCGAAATCGCAGACGGGCTCGTCACGGTCTCCGTCTCGTCCTCATCGCCGGCCTCTACCCGCTCGTCGGGTGTCTCACCGCTCTCTACCTTCTCGCCGGTGGTCCCAACCACCGGATAGTCAAACCCCAACAACAACCGTGTCCCTGCGGGGAGTGCCATCATCTGTCGAGTCGCCACCTCGGGCGATTCACGGATTACCTCGTTTCCGCATTGGCGACAGATCGTCGTCCCGACGCGGGCGAACAAGAGCCGCAGGTAGTCGTGAATCTCCGTCGTGGTGCCAACGGTTGACCGGGGATTTCTCAGACTGTTCTTCTGGCGAATAGCGATGGCAGGACAGATCCCGTCGATCTGGTCGACGTCCGGCTTCTCCATCCGCTCGAGAAACTGTCGCGCGTACGCCGAGAGCGACTCCACATACCGCCGTTGGCCTTCAGCATAGATAGTGTCGAAGGCGAGGGAGGACTTTCCCGACCCACTGACCCCTGTCACGACGACCAACGCTCCCGCCGGCAGGGTCAAATCGACATTTTTGAGGTTGTGCGTACGCGCGCCTCGTATGATGAGTTGACCGTTGGTGGCAGACGCTGTTGACATGAGGCTCCGTGGTGACCGATTTCAGCAGAACCGCAAACTCGCCAGTGTAGCGGTTCCCAGACACGAACGTCCAACCGGTACACTGACCGAGCGAGGACTGGTGACGGAATAAACACACACGTGAAAATGCTCGCTGCGCTCCAGACCGTGCTTGGCATCCTCGGAGTGCTCGGGTCGCTCTTCCTCATGCTCGTGTTCGGTGCCCCGCGAGCGTCGCCGGCATAACCGCCACCGACGAACCCGAAGCGTTCATCGACTTCTCGATCCTGGGTATCGTCGCGGGGTCTGGCCTGAAGAAATATCGCCCGTGGGCCCAAATCCTGACGCTCATGCTCTCGGATCTGCGTCTCATCAACATCCCGATTGGCTCGATCGTCGGTATCTACGGGTTGTGGGTCTTACTCAATGAAGAGACGGCGTGTCTGCTTGTCGGCGGTCCCGGGGTGGTGTGTAGCGGTCCTCCCGCTCCCCTATCGGTGGGCACGTAGCTGCGTGCGTACGTGGCCGACAGCGTGATCGCCTGTGCTACGATCGACCGGTTTGGTGCCCGTCGTTGCTCGCTCAAGAGGATCCAGCACTCACCTGACGCCGGCGTAGCTCAGTTGGTAGAGCAGCTGATTCGTAATCAGCAGGTCAGCAGTTCGAGTCTGCTCGCCGGCTCCATTTTGACCTTATAAAGCGGGCCGCTT
>JAYZGM010000156.1:0-8881 GCA_036336225.1 Acidobacteriota bacterium
TATTGTCGCCATCAAGCCGATGAAGGACGGGGTGATCGCCGATTTTGAGATCACCGAAAAGATGCTGACCTACTTTATTAAGCAGGCGCACAACCGGACGGTCTGGGTGCGTCCCCGAATCGTCATCGGGGTGCCATCCGAGATCACCCAAGTGGAGAAACGGGCGGTCAAGGACAGTGCCTATCGGGCCAAGGCCAGTGAGGTGCACCTCGTGGAAGAGGCGATGGCTGCGGCGATCGGGGCTGGGATGCCGATCACCGAGCCAGCCGGAAACATGATCGTGGACATCGGTGGTGGCACGACTGATATTGCCGTCATCTCCCTCGCCGGCATCGTGTATAGCAAGGCGGTCCGCGTGGCGGGGAACGAGATGGATGAGGCAATCATCCAGTACATCAAGAAGACCTATAACCTCCTGATCGGGGAGCGGACGTCAGAGTCGATCAAGATGAAGGTCGGGTCCGCCTATGGGTTGGATGGCCGGATCACGATGGAGATCAAGGGCCGTCATCTCATCGAGGGCGTGCCAAAAACCATTACGATCACAGACGAGGAGATCCGCGAAGCCCTGGCGGAGACGGTCAATGTCATCGTCGATGCGGTTCGCGTCGCCCTGGAGCGCACGCCGCCGGAGCTGTCTGCCGATATTGTCGACCGCGGGATTGTCCTCACGGGGGGGGGGTCGCTCCTGAAGAATCTGGACAAACGGTTACGCGAGGAAACCGGCTTGCCGTTGGCCATGGCCGAGGACCCGTTGTCATCGGTCGTGCTCGGGGCGGGAAAGATGCTCTCTGACTTCAGCTTGCTCCGGAAGATTTCGATTGATTGACCTCAGACGTCGCACCGGTGCGTCGCTTCTGGCCGTGATGATCGGCCATGTCGTACTGATCTCGATCCAGGTCAATACGGCGTCCGGGGTTGGTGTGTTCGAAGGTATGGCGTTTGGAGTGTTCTCGGAGGTGCAGCGCGCGGTGAATGGGACGGTTGGCACCGTCACTACGCTATGGGATGGCTATGTGGGGTTGCAATCGGTGCAGGCCGAGAATGAGGAATTGCGACGGGACGTGTCCGATCTGCAACTCCGGTTGCAACGAGAACGTGCGTTGGCGCAGCGGGCCCGTGGCCTTGAAGCGCTTCTTGGTTTGCGACGGGTGGTGGGAGCTTCGACCCTCAGCGCCCGGGTCATCGCCGGTGATGCAACCCCGTACTTCCGGACCGTCACGATCGATCGTGGGGCCGGGGATGGGGTTCGGCGTGACTCGGCGGTGGTGTCGCCTGACGGCGTCGTTGGCCGAGTGGTCAGTACCCCAACTCTACGCGCCGCCAAGGTACAGCTTCTCATTGATCGGAGTGCGGCGGCGGGCGCGCTCATCGAGCGTACGCGGGTGGCGGGGCTGGTCATGGGCGGCGTCGATGAGCGTGTGTTCCGGATGGAGTATGTCTCGAATCTCGACGACGTCCAGGTAGGTGATGTCGTGGTCACCTCAGGTATCGATGGCATCTACCCGAAAGGGCATGTCATCGGCGACGTCGATGTCGTGCAACGGGGGCCTGGGCTCTATCGCACGATTCATGTGCGCCCGCGAGTGGAGTTTACCGACCTCGAGGATGTCTTGGTGCTCGTCCCGGACGCGGCGGTGGGGTCGACGACCGCCGGTGGTGAATGAGGACCGCGTGGATCGGGCTCGGTCTCGGGGTGGCGTTGGCCCTGCAGACCACACTGGCGCGGATGGTGGCCGGCACGGGCGCGCCAGTGGATTTGGTGTTGGTCGTCGTCATCGTGGTGGCCATTGCTACCGGGCCATTGTCGGGGCTCTGGGCCGGGACGGTCGGGGGATTGTTGCAGGACGCGCTATCGGGTGGTGTCATCGGGGTCGGGGGATTGTCCAAGACGGTCGTGGGATATCTGGTGGGACAGTTTGGGGCCCAGTTCATGGTGACGCGGCCTGCCCATCAGGTGCCCGTGTTCTTTGTCGGCTCGCTGATACACGCGGCCTTTTTTGTGGGTATCTATCTGTTGCTGTTCGAAGGTGACACGGTTGTGACCACCTATCACGACCTGTTGATACAGGCGGCGACCAATACGGTAATCGGCGGCGTCGCTTCGATTGGATTGCAGGTCGCGCCCGGGCCGAGCGAGCGACGGCGGCTGCGTCGACGATGGCCGAGTCGTTAGCTCCCAGGAGGCGGAATTCGGGGCGTGCCCCGGCTACCTAACACCATGCACGTGCACGACGAGATTGGCGCGAATACCGGCGGGGTCGCGCGTGATGGGGTGTTCTGGCTGCTGACCGTGTTGCGGTGGAGCATTGTGGCCGCATTCCTCGGGTTGGGTGTGGGCTTCTGGCTTCTGCAGGTGGCCCAGCACGAGAAGTATAGCCAGCTGGCCGAAAACAACCACTTGCGGACCCTGGCCCTGAGCGCGCCACGGGGTGCGGTGTTCGACCGGGATGGGCGGGTCCTGGTCCGGAACCGCAACTCGCTCAATATCTCGTTGGTGCGCGAGCAGGTGGAAGACCTGGACGGCACCCTGAGCATGCTGGCCGAGGTGGCTCGTGTGCCACTTCCGACGTTGCAACGCATTGTCGAGCGTCAACGACGAGAGCCGGTCTATCGGCCGGTGGTGTTGATTCGCGACGCCTCCCTTGCCCAGGTTGCGGCGGTCGCGGCCCACGCGCTGGAGTTGCCCGGGTTGTTCGTCCAGCAGCTGCCCACTCGGTTCTACGAGACCGGACAGGTTGCGGCGCATCTGTTTGGCTATGTTGGTCAGGTCAGCGACGCCCAGCTTGCGACCCCCGATTTTACCGACGTGCGTCGTGGTGCGATTGTTGGTAAATCCGGGATTGAGCGCACGTACAACCGGCTGCTGATGGGAGTGGATGGGGCGCGTCAGGTCGTTGTGGACAGCATCGGTCGTGAGATTGACACGATTGGTGAACGTCTGCCGCTCGAGGGACGTCAGCTCCAGCTCACCCTCGACTTCGACCTGCAGGAGGCGGCGGAACAAGCATTTCTCGCTGCCGGCTTCAATGGCGCCGCGGTGGTGCTTGACCCACGCACGGGTGAGATTTTGGCGCTGGTGAGTCTTCCTGCCTACAATCCGAATGCGTTCGCGCTCGGGATCGATCGCGACGCGTGGGGAGCGCTCAACCGCGACCGATACCGTCCACTGAACAACCGAGCCCTCCAGGGGCGCTACTCCCCAGGTTCGCTGTTCAAGATCGCCATGGCCGTCGCCGCATTAGAAGAGGGGGTCGTGAGCGCGGACTTCCGGGTGGCGTGTCTGGGGGGAGGAAGGTTTTACGGGCGATTTTACCAGTGCCACTCCACCCATGGGAGTGTCGACATGCGCGAGGCGTTGGAGAAGTCGTGCAACACATACTTCTACACGCTCGGCGAAAAGATGGAGATCGACCAGATTCACAAATGGGCAAGTGCCTTGGGTCTGGGCGAGCTCACCGGGATCGACCTGCCTCACGAAGTGCGAGGGTTGATGCCGTCGACGAGGTGGAAGCGTGAACGACGAGGCGAGCCGTGGTATCCCGGTGAGACGATTTCGGTGGCGATCGGACAGGGCCCCGTCTCGGTGACTCCCATTTCGCTGGCGGTGATGATGGCTACCGTCGCCAACGGCGGGACGCGCGTGACGCCGCACTTATTGAAGGCGGTCAACGAGGGTGAGGGGTTTGAGCCGGTGCCGCGTCCAGTCCCGCAATCACAGGTCACACTCGACCCGAAGACGTTGGAGGCGGTGACCGACGGGCTGTGGTATGTGGTGAATCGAGCCGGAACCGGCCGGAGTGGGCGTGTTGACGGGCGTGACGTCATAGGCAAGACGGGAACGGCCCAGGTCATCTCGCTACAAGGTCGGTTGGCGGCGGGCGATACCGAGCGAGATCTTCGCGACCATGGCTGGTTCGTGTTTGCGGCCCCGGCCGGGGCTCCTGAAATCGCTGGGGTGGTGTTTGGTGAGCACAACGAGCACGGATACCTGTCGTCGCCCATCGCGCGACATGTGATGGAAACGTATTTTTCGAAAAAGGAGGGACTCCCGCGACCAGTGTTGCCGACCCCACCTGCTCCGGTCGTGTTGGCACCGACGACGGTGGCGGACCAGTGAAGCATGAAAATCGGATAGGGGTTCGGGCTTTGGCCGGGGTCTGGGGCGGAGCCCCATATAGATGATCGAACAGAGGCTTTACCGTCATATCGACTGGTTACTGCTGGGCGCGTTGCTCCTCCTGTGTATTGCCGGTGTGACGATGATTTACAGCACGACCTACGATCCAACCACCGGGGGCACCAGCGCGTTTGTGTCCAGACAGCTCTGGGCGTTGGCGTTGGGGCTGCTGGCGTTCATCATCACGCTCTCGTTCGACTACCGCTGGTTCTCCGATTCATCGCTGGCCATTTTCGTGGGATTGCTCGGTTTGGTGGCCTATACCCTGCTCTTTGGGGCTGCTGGGGGGGGCGCCCGTCGGTGGATTGACCTTGGGGCGTTCAATCTGCAGCCCTCCGAGTTCGCCCGCACGGTGGTGGCGCTCGTGCTCGCCACCATCTTCGCGCAACGTCGATGGGGCGCCCTGACGGCCTCCGGGTGGATCTCGACGGTGTTGGTCGTGGGGTTGCCGTTCGTGCTCATTGCCCAGCAACCCGACCTCGGGACCGCAGTGACGCTCCTTCCGGTGGCGCTCGCGATTCTGCTGTTCGCTGGGCTCCCGTTAAGGTATGTCGGGGTGTTGATGGTGGTGGCCGGATTGAGTGCGCCGGTGGCTTGGGCCTACGGGCTGGAGGACTATCAGAAGCAGCGGATCTCGAGCTTCCTCGACCCCGAGCAGGATGCCCGGGGCGCCGGGTATCAACAGATTCAGGCAAAGATCACGGTCGGCTCCGGAGGCCCGCTGGGCAAGGGCTTCTTGAAGGGAACACAGAGCCAGTACAACTTTCTGCCGGTTGCCCACAATGACTTCATTTTTTCGGTGTTAGCAGAGGAACATGGGTTTCTGGGTGTGGTGGTCACGCTCGGTCTGTATCTCTTCGTCATTCTGCGAGGGCTTGACGCCGCCCGGCTCGCCAAGGATCGACTCGGGACGTATTTGGTGGTCGGCATCATGTCCGGCTTTACGTTTCAGGTGGTCTACAACATCGCGATGTCGGCTGGGTTGGCTCCGGTCAAAGGGCTCACCCTACCGCTCATAAGCTATGGCGGTTCGTCGGTGATTGCGACGTTGGCGGCATTTGGCTTTGTGCTCAACGTCAGAATGCGCAGGTTTACCAACTAGTGGGCGGACAACCCGTCCACACGGACGACTCACCGGTTGACGGGCCGCGCCAGGTGCGGACATGCCAACCGGCACGGGAGCGAACGAGGAACATGGGCTTCGCGTGGAACCTCGCCGCATCGTTGACACCGGCTCGCCGTAGCGATGCGGGTGGTGTCCTGGTGTGGCCTGGGTCGGTGCCTATCCTGTCCCCTCGACTCAACTCCCGCATGTGGAGCTGTATTGATGAACAAGGAGATGATCATCTCCGCCAGTGGCCACGAGACGATGGCCGCGATTCTCGAAGACGACGATGTCGTTGAAATATCCGTCGAACGTGACAAGTCCCAGAGTGTCGCCGGCAATATTTATAAGGGGCGTGTGTCGAAGGTCCTGCCCGGCATGCAGGCGGCCTTTGTCGATCTCGGGTTGGAGCGCGACGGGTTTCTCTATGTGTCCGACGTCGTCGACCCGATGGCGGCGATGGACGTTGACTCCGGAGAGACGGACCCCGATGGGGAAGAGGAGCCTCCGGCCGCCGATCCGCCGACCCAGGCAAAGGGGAGTGGCGGAAACGGTTCCGGGCGTGGGCGTGGGCGTGACCGGGACCGCAACAGCCCTGAGCAGCAGCCTATCGATAAGCTTCTGACCGCCGGTCAGGAGATCATCGTACAAGTGGTGAAGGAACCCCTTGGGACCAAGGGGGCCCGTATCACGTGCCACGTCACCATTCCGGGGCGTTTTCTGGTGTTCATGCCGACGGTCGAGCACATCGGCGTGTCCCGGAAAATTGTGTCGCGTGAGCAGCGGGGACGGCTACGTCGGATCGTTCGGGATTTTCGTGCCGAGCATTCGATGCCAGGGGGGGTCATCATCCGGACCGCGGCCGCGGATCGGCCCGAAGAGGACATCATCAGCGACCTGTCGTATTTTCACGAGCTTTGGTCAGATACGTGCAAGAAAGCGGAGTCAGAACGGGCGCCAGCCGTCATTCATCGAGAGGAGAGTCTCGTCGCCAAGCTGTTACGCGATCTCCTCACGGATGATTTTTCTGCTATCCGTATCGATCATCGCGGCGAGTATCGAAAGGCGGTCAAGCTTGTCCAGCGCATCATGCCGGACCTCGTGGCGCGTATCCACCACTATGACAAGAGCTTCCCCATCTTCGAAGAGTATGGCGTGCAGTCGGAGATCGACAAGGCGCTTCGAAGCAAGGTCTGGCTGAAATCTGGTGGATATCTCGTGATCAACCAAACCGAAGCCTTGGTGGCAATCGACGTCAACACCGGGCGATACGTCGGCAAACGCACCGGTCGGCTCGAAGACACGATCGTCAAGACCAACCTCGAGGCCGCGAAAGAGATCGTCCGTCAGATCCGGCTTCGAGATCTTGGTGGCATCATTGTGCTCGACTTCATCGATATGGAGGAGCGCAAGAACCGTCAAAAGGTGTATCAGACGTTCGAACAAGAGATTCGTCGGGATCGCTCACCGTCGAAGGCGGTGCAGGTGTCCGAGTTTGGTCTGATTATTACCACCCGAAAACGGGTCAAGCAGAGTCTGGAGCGTCAGCTCACAGCCCCCTGCCCGTACTGTTCTGGAAGTGCGGTAGTCAAGTCGACCTCCACCATCTGTTTCGAGATTCTGTCAGAGCTACGGAAGGTGGGAGGGGACCTCAACGGGCACCGCATTCAGCTGCGGGTGAATCCAGATGTGGCTCGGGCGCTCCGCGCCGAAGAACGGGGTGTTTTGAGAGAGATAGAGCGAACGCTGGACCGCCGGGTCACGCTCCGCCCCGACGCGGTGCTGCATCACGAACAGTTCGACGTCATGGCCATTTAAGTAGGCGTAGGGTGGTCGGGAGTCTTTGGGTCAGACCGACAGAATAGAGACTCCCGAGCCCTTTCTTGTTGGATGTCCGTCTAGCCCGCCACGAGATGGATGAAGTAGTGGGTGTTGCTCTGATTCACCCACACGCGCAGGTACTCGTTGTCCCTAAGCATCTCGACGCGTGACGTGCCGCTGGCTGGTGGTGCCGTCTTGGCGACGTCGTCGATCTCACTCGGGGGCACGATGCTTACGACTTCTCGTCCCCGCACCTCGCTACCCTGGCGGAATTCGACCCACCGCTCCAGCACGGGCAACTGACCCGGCGCGTCGGGCACGGCCGACGTCGCGGTGACATGTAATTCATAGGTTCCCGAGGCGAGGGTCTCGCCGTTCGCCATGGTGCGGCGTGGGAGCTCCACGATTCCCAGACTTACGTCACCGGTCGGCACGTTGACCTCACCAGCGGCGGTTTGTGCCGAGGTCTGATTGGCAACCAGCGCAAGACCCGCAACACTGAGGGAGGCGCAGATCAAAACCAGTGGGGCACTCTTCTGTTGCTTCATGTTTCCTCCCGTATCGGGCTACCGGCTGCTGGGATCAGCCAAAGCCGAGGCGGATTGATCATACCAGACCGTCTGATGGCGTCCACCGGACCGTTTCGAACTGACGGATCCTCCGGGCTCCGACCACGATGCCCTCGTTTTGGAGGAGGCGTCGTTTTCGGAGCGGGTCACTATAACCACCGACGCGGCCCCCGGCCGCCACCACGCGGTGACAGGGCACGCTCGGGGATCGACATGTGCGCATGATGGTACCAACCGCTCGCCAGGCGCGCGGGCGTCCAGCCCAGGTTGCGATATCGCCGTAGGTGGCGACCCTCCCTTTAGGGATCTGTCGTACCACGGCGAGCACCCGCGCCGCGAAGATACCCGGTGGTTCGGACCCGGCGGATCGAGGCGCGGCGCCTGATGTCATTCCATCGGGGTCGTCTTCCAGACCTCACTGATTACCCCAGCCTGGATGAGCTTCGTTGCAAAGACGATCTGTCCGGTGTGGGCGGTGAAATGCAGGACCTGGTTCAGGATGAGGGTGGCGTAGGTGACGGGAGAGCCGACGCGGTCCGTGGTTTCATCTAGGCGGTCGGGATCGAAGGCGGCGAGCACCCGGTCGGCTTCGGCGATGGACGAGTCGAGCCGCGCCAAGAGCTCTTCTTTGGCAACCGGGCCTTGTTCGGCGAACTCTGCCTCCCGGTCGCGACGATAGTCATTTTCTCCGACCCCGTTGCCGATGAAGTGACGGGTCGAGCCGCAGAGATGCAGCACGAGGTTGCCGATGGCGTTGGACTCCGCATTGGCGCGCCACCACAGCTGTCCGTCGTTGAGCGCATCGATACAGGCGCGGACCTGGCCCGCCTGGTGTTTGACCAGCCTCGCGCGGGCAATATTGAGCAGTGTGTTGGATCCAGTCTGGCTCATCGTTTCCACTTTCTGGACGTAGCCGTCTCACGCCGGTCGGGTGTCCGGTGTCTCACGCTAGCTGCGCCTCATATCACTGAGTGGTGTCGGGCCTGCCCAACGAGCAGGTGTATTTGTCAATGGCCCCGCTACGCGGGGACTGACATCTCCGCACGGGCCGAGCAAGAGTTGATTCAACCGCATGCATTTGGGTCGTAGGAGATGTCCGGCCCGCTACGGTCGGCGGACGACCGGCAGATAGCATACTCCCGCCACGATGATGTCGTACATGGCGCAGGCCGTGCCATACCAGTCGGGTAATCGGTCGGCTGGTAG